>JANOXZ010000032.1:0-6145 GCA_031418695.1 Synechococcales cyanobacterium VAR_35_metabat_10 | reverse complement strand
GCGATGCCCACCCCGGCCACCAAGCTGCCTGAGGATATAGTGCCAAGCCTAAAAACATCAGCAAAATAATAAAAGGAAAGCGGGCAAACCGCTCACTGATATGAGAAATAAGATGATGCCAAGCCGGATCTAAAGGCTGCAATAGCTTAGAAGAAAGTGTCCCTTCCACTACTTCTCGCTCAAACTCATAAATCACCCACACTACGCTGATTTGGCGCACGACAAATACTACTAAAAAATAGCGGATGAATTCGATCGAACTCAGCCCAAACTGGCCATCTGCCGCAGCATGTTGCCAAACCCCCATCAAAATGATTGGCGTTGAACCCGCTAAAACCCACAGCCAAAGCTCCGCGCGATATTCCAGCATGTATGCATATTGAGTTTCAAACAAAACCTTAATAATTCGCCACATACCAGCACCTATATTCGATCAGGCTTCAATGATAAGTGATTAATTCAGGCTACTGACAACAAAGTAAAAGCAGATTTTCTATATTTATGAAGAATCCCCATCCGTCTTACGGTGGGGCAAAATCTGGAATATCAATTGTAATTAGTGCTTACTTGGTATTACCAATTTCTGCTCTCGCTGGGGTAAACTAACTGGCAATTTCACCGTTGGTTTTTCGGGTAAATTCTTTAGATGCATCACCCGATAAGGGCGTTTACCCCAATAGGACTTAGCGGCAAAACTGGTTTCGGCAACCCCTGTGCTAGTTTGAGCACCAATGAATTTCAGAGATTGCGGATCGGTGACAATACCCACATGATCAGAAGAACCACGATAGCCAGGAAAAACAATTAAATCACCAGCCATCGGTGGGGTAGCCTCGGTAAAATTCTTGTCACTCAGATATTCGCGCGCCATCCGATAGTCAAAACCGGGCACCGCTTTGCTATAGATCGAAAACACAAAGTGCGAGCAGTCAATACCATTGCGGCTATCGCCACTGTAGCGATAAGGCGTACCTTGCCAAGTTTTGGCTTCGGTCACAATCTCTTTGAGACGACCATCTGGCAAGGAAGCATGTGCCAAAGGAGCAGATGCGAACAGAGTGGCCAAAAAGGCTAAGGCGGTTTTGAGTATCTTCATAATTTGGATCCTCTATGCAATTATTTTTAGCTTGCCCTTAATGTCAGCCAAAATTCACTTAGGCATCTCTAATCAGCTTCAGCAGGTCATCGGTAGAAATGCGTCCACTCATTTCGGTGCCCTCTAGCAAACTATTGGCCAGATCGCGTTTATGTTGATGCAGAGCCACAATCTTGTCTTCGATCGTATCCTTAGCCACCAAGCGATAAATAGTCACCGGACGCAGTTGCCCAATGCGGTGTGCCCGATCGGAAGCTTGGTCTTCTACTGCCGGGTTCCACCAAGGATCGAGGTGAATCACATAGTCTGCTGCGGTCAGATTTAAGCCTGTACCCCCGGCCTTGAGACTGATTAAGAACACATCGCCCTCTCCGGCTTGGAAAGCATCCACTCGCTTCTTTCGCTCCTTAGCGGGGGTGCTGCCGTCGAGGTACTGATAAGTGATTTTTTGTTCGTCTAGATAAGCCCGCACAATGCTGAGATGATCGACAAACTGGCTGAAGACTAAGGCTTTATGGCCGTTATCAAGTAATTCGGTGACGGTTTCACCAAAGAGTTCCAGCTTGGAGCTAGCCAGATTAATCTCTGGTTTGACCAATTTGGTATGACAACAGGCGCGGCGCAGACGCATGATTTCGGCCAAGACCTGCAGGTGCTTTTGGCCAGCATTGGCTTCGCTGTTGGTGAGTTTTTCCAGTGCTTCTCGGCGCAGAGCTTCATAAAACAGCTTTTCTTCTTTGCTGAGCTGGACATGGAGCACAATTTCCGTCCGGGCAGGCAGCTCCGCTAGTACCTGGGCTTTAGTGCGACGCAGAATAAACGGTTGAATCAGTTTTTTCAAACGCAGACGAGCATCATGTTCTTGGAGACGCTCGATCGGGTTAGCGAATTTTTGGTTGAAGTTATCTAGCGAACCCAACAGGCCAGGGTTGATGAACTGAAACAAGTTCCAAAGTTCACCCAAATGGTTCTCGATCGGGGTGCCAGTAGTCAATAGTTTGAAATTACCCTGTAACCGCATGGCTGCCTGCGATCGTTTTGTAGCGGCATTCTTAATGGCCTGAGCTTCGTCTAATACAATGGTTTCCCACATAATATTTGCCAGCATTTCACCTACTTCTTCTTGCTGTAGCAAACCGTAGCTACAAACCAATAAATCCCGAGGTTGCAGGCCATCTAGAGTTTCTTGTCGATCGAGGGCACTGAGTTGCACTATTCGCAGAGTGGGAGCAAATTTTTCTACTTCTCCAATCCAGTTGGTACAGACCGAAGTTGGTGCCAAGATCAGCGTAGGTCCATTTGCTGCCCGATTCAGAATTAAAGCCAAAGATTGTAGGGTTTTACCCAGACCCATATCGTCGGCCAAACAGGCTCCTACTCCCCAATGTGCCAACTGTGACAGCCAACGAAAGCCATCTAACTGATAGTCCCGCAGTTCCGCTTGTAGGGTCGAAGGCAAAGTGGGCTGGAGAGCAGGTAATTCTTTCAAACGACGAACTTGGTCTTGCCACTTTTGGTCAGCTACCAAGTCTTCCATATCTTCAAACAGGTCTTGCATGGCCAAACCGGCCAGGGGATGGAAGCGCAAGTTATCTCCCTGCTTCTGAGAAAAAGTGCGCAGTTCATCGAGCTGTTTGCGGAAAGAGGCAGTAAGTGCCAAAAACTCGCCATCGCCCAGAGGAATAAACCGCCCAGAAGTAGTAGATAACAAATCCATCAACTGCTTCATATCTAGCACCTGATCATCATTAAGCTGTAGTTCACCACTGGCTTCAAACCAGTCTTGCTGGCTACTGATGCGCATCTTAAAGCTGTCTACGCCAGCGCGCTGCTTGATGCGCATTTTTTCGCCCTCTGGCCATTCGATAATCGCTCGTTCGCCTAGTTCTTGTAGTTCTAAAATTAATTCCAGACAGGCTTCCGGGTCAGAAATCAACCATTCACTGTTATCGGACTCCCAATTTTGCAGCGTTGGACAAGCTTCAATCACTGCCTCAGCTAACTGCCGTTCATCAAGGAGCGATCGCTGGGTTTGGAGTCTTTCTCCGGCTACTTCTACAATTACACTCACTCCACCCAGACCGGGCTGGAAATATGGCCCTGCTTGGTCAAAAGGACGTACCAACAGTGCCGCTTTCAAACCAGCGGTAGCTGGCAGTAAATGCACATGGGGAATAGCGATCGCGGGCACCATTTTGGCGTTGCTAACTCCGCCGCCGATATCAGAATGGACAGTTACTAAGTTAGCGATGTTTTCGAACGCTGCCAACACCCGATCTTGGGCTTCGCTGGGTACTTCTAGGCTCTTGCCGATCAGTTCGCTGATTTTGCGGTACTCGGGAGTGACTTTGACTATTTTTAGTTTTGTAGGTGTTTCTTTGACCACTACTATATTTTGAGCTTTTTCTGCCCGAGGCGAAATCTCGATCGAAATACCTTCTTCTGTTTTCTGCACCAGTAAAGCTGGCTCACCGCCTACTACTTCTACACTAATAGTTGGTGAATCTGCCCAGAACAATAAGGGATGACCAATCAAATTAGCGATTGAGTCTTCACCAAAAGAATACTCGGTCTCGCCGCCATAGCGACTATACATATACTCACTTTCTATCCCACTACAAATTCGCAGATCTTGCTCAGTGAGATAGTCGAAATCCGAGGCTTTCAGCAGCCTTTTGATGGCGATTGGTCTGCCCTTGCTCCATTCTCCCTTAGCGCTAATTTTTTGTTCACGGGGTTCTAAATGACAGCTATTAGAACCATAGTAAGCAATCAACCAAACTAATCGGCGATCGGCTTGGGGCGACTTGCGATCGGCAGCGGGCGCAATACCAAAGTTAGTGAGGGCATTGAGGCTGAGTTCCCAAGATTCTTGGGGACGAATGGCATCGACGACTGTGGCTGTTTTGATATTTTGGCGCAGTTCTTCGGTAGTTAGTTTATAGCGGGGCTGCAAGCGAGAGAGCAATTCTAGACACTCGATCGCCAGCCAGTTGTATTCGCTGCTTAAAGACAATTCATATAAAGGCACCAATACTCTTGGCAGCACTTTTTTAGCAGTATCCTTATCTGCCCAATATAAACAAAGCGATAAAATAAACACCTCTAAGCTGTTAGCACCAGGAAAAGCTGGAATACCGCCATTAGTAATTAGTTCCTTTTGACTCAGATCACCCAGTTGTAGTTTAAATACCGAAGATAGGCGGCGAGCACTATTTTGTAGCCAGTGACCATTTTGCTTGCTTACTTGACCTGCATATTCTTCGGCCTGTTGCAAGGAGATGCTAGAACCTTCCCGCAGTAAAGACAAGATAAAAATCATGCCCTCGACGTTATCAAAAAAGCCTTTGCGTTTACCAGAAACTTTACGGGTAGAATTTAATGCTTGCTCAAAACAATCGATCGCTTGTTTGTCATCACCTTCTAAGAATTTCACCCAGCCTAAATAGGTTAAACTATAGCCGCTTAAATCTAGAGTAGAGATAATACTATTAGCTTCGGCGATCCGCCCCCGCATCAACAATTGGGCAATTAACAGCCGTCGGCGAAAATCACTGCGATTTCCAGCTTCATAGTTTTTTGTTAACCACTCTAAAACTTCCGAGGTATCAGTGAGTTTAAAAACCGAATCAGAAAATATACTGTTCAGTACAGCTTCCGACAACTCTGGTGACAGCCGATTCAAATATTCCGCACTGAAGGGATTGTTGAAAACTGAGTTGAGTAAATCGGGGAAATTAAAGGTGCGATCGTAGCTATAGCTTTCATAGTCTTGTAACTGCTTGGCGACAAAAGCCGCATCATTGCGGTATAGACCAATTCGCACTTCCCGCAATAGCTCATTGCGGCTGCTAAACTGTCTGCCGCCTCGATAGCCGGTGCGCACTGGCATGGTGCGATCGATTGCTTCGGCAAAACGGTCAAATTCGGCTAGTTCGAGCGCTTCCCGAGTCAAGACTTCGGCTAACAATGGATGACATTGGGGGCCAAGACCGGTGGATTGCTCCAGCATCTCTAGCTCCACTAATCTATCTAAGTGACTCTTTAGACTGGTGACGTTAAATGCTGGAGCGTCTTTAGGCAAGACTCGGTTAATGCAGGTCAAAAAATTGGTGCGGCTGACCGGAGCATAGATCACCGAAAATAGGCGCAGCAAATATCGATCGAGTTCTGTTTGCTTGCTGTATAGCTTCAGGATTGCATCGCGGAGGCGATCGGAGTCTGGGAGGGAGAGGCCATTCATGGAGCTATGGAGTGAAGGACTTTATGAGCCGATTGACCATTCTAACCTACTCTCCAAATTAAATGCATCACAGATTTGAACTTTTTGATTGAAAAATGCGCCTCTGTTCAATTGGATACTGCTCTGCAAATAGCAGAAGGCTAGCTCTCCCAAGGAGATGCGACACCTTCTACCAGTTCTGCTGATTAGCAGCGAAGCAGGCGGTACCTACGACCGTTTACTTGCTTAAAGCGGCCAGTGGGACGACATTTGCTTCCGCCGCTACATTTTAAAATTGGCAGTCCGCCAACATAGCGGCCAGTAGGCCGACAAGCTGCTTCAGCCGCTGGGGTGATGAAAGTAAGTTCTAGGGTGGTCAAAGCCATCAAAGAAGTAAAGGCGGTGGCAAAGCCGATCGCTAGGCCGCGTAGTGATTTTTTTTGCATGATTCTCTCCAAAAGTAATTTGTCAAATATTTCACTAACCAGGTGTAGATTACTCACGCTGGCTAGAATGAACAATGATTTCTTTATGTCTAATAAGAACTAGCCATAAATACTGCTTTTAGAGTCTGTGGATTTTGATGAAGGTAAATTGTAGCATGAAATTATTTGCTAACTAAAAATTGCTGCTTCAATTTCGGCTAATGCTATATCCAAATCTTCATTGACGATCTGCAAATCAAATTCATCAGCCGCTGCAATTTCTGATCGAGCCACTGCCAAGCGCTTTAAAATAGCCTCTTCGGGGTCTTGAGCGCGGGATCGTAAGCGATCTTCTAAAACTTCCATACTGGGCGGCAAAATAAAGATTCGCAGCGCTTCCGG
>JANOXZ010000031.1:0-4103 GCA_031418695.1 Synechococcales cyanobacterium VAR_35_metabat_10 | reverse complement strand
CCACCACTTTTCCGCAATACCAATTTGCAAATGGCCAGACTCACCGACGAAGAAGTTGCAGCCAAAGAAAAAGCCTACCTCAAAATTGAAAATGGCCAAGCAGCCATGCACATTCCCGAAGATTTTAAAATCGAGTATGCGCGCAGCGTTACTCAGGAGCAAACCAATCCCCAAACTGGCCAAAAAGAAACCATTGTCCGCCGTGAAGGTGGTGGCTTTTGGGCACCGTTTGCCGGTTCTGTAGCCGGATCACTGGCTGGTCAGGCGATTGGGAATGCCATATTCCGGCCTCAACACTATGTACCACCTGCTTATCAACCGGGCGGCGGCCTTATGAGAGGTTATGGCGGCTATGGTGGCACCTACGATCAAGCGGTAGGCAACTATCGACAACGTTACAATCAAGAGCCAGCAGCCGTCAGAAATCGCACAACTTTACGGAGTACTGGCCGCCTCAATAATGGTGGTAGTTTTGGCAGCAATCAAACTGCCAGACCACAGGTACGCAACGATGGTACTCGCTCTAGTGGCTCCGGCTTTGGCACCAGCCGCCTAGGTCAATCAGATAACTATCGTTCTAGAGTAAATAACAGCGCACCGCGCAGCTTTGGTAGCTCTGGCTCCAGAAGCAGCAGTGGATTTGGCAGTCGCCGTCGTTAATAGCTGAATCTGATCAACTTCAGCCCTACTTAAGAGCCTTATTGCATAAGCTTCCTAAGTGGGGCTGAAGGTTTGTGATAGGATGTATCGGGTCAATACATCTAATTTGTTTTTCATGTCTATATCAAAATCAGTCTGCTGTGGATTACTAACTATTCTGGGAATTGGATTGATTGAATCAGCAGCATTGGCCGTGGATACTCCAACAACACCACTGCTTGCTCAGGCAAACGCCGTCAATTTAGCCAATATTTTTAATGTTCCTAATAATGTTTTTCTGCGTGATCTAAATACTGAATGGCGCTGTATGGGAATTACCAGTGTAGGAGATTTTGGCTTAAGTAGCTTAGCTTTTGGTATCCTTGGTGGCTTTTCTGGAACTTCATACTACACAAAAGGCCAAAACATTTTAGTTGGCTCAGAAAACTACTTAGTTGTTTATAGCTTAATAAACACAACCGATAAAATCACCACTGATACTTCTCTTGCTCTTTCTCTATTAAGTCTAAAAAACATCGGTACTTTCAGCAATATTCGTAACTTTGACTTAACTAAAGAAACAAAGGTTCTAGAAAAACAGCTCACGTTCCTCAAGCGCGGTCCCTTCGGATCTACTACTTCTGAAGATGATGCTCCAAGCCCATTAATAAAGCCCGCTAAAAAGCCCCGAAAAGATTCTCGCCCCTAAAAACAAATATTAGTAATTGCCATTTATGGATATTATTCAGCTTACTGGCATTCGCTGTTATGGATACACTGGCTACTTAGCTGAGGAGAGATTTCTCGGCCAGTGGTTTGAAGTAGATCTACGTCTGCATATAGATTTGGCTCCTGCTGGTAAAAGCGATCAAATCGAAGATACGCTAGACTATCGCAGTATTATCAGCGAAGTCAAAAATATTATTAGCACCCAAAAATTTGATCTGGTAGAAAAACTAGCAGATACTTTAGCCCAAGCTGCACTCAGTCACAGCCTAGTGCAAAAAGTTGAGCTAAAGCTCCATAAAGTAGCCGCCCCCATTCCCGACTTTGGCGGTCGCATCACGATCGAATTGCAGCGCTCGAAGTGAATCAGTTCAAGTGAATCCATTAAATAATGAAAGAAAATATCTCTGGCAAACTTATAGTTTTTGAAGGCGTAGAAGGTTCTGGTAAAACCACCCATATTGCCAGTACCTACCAATGGCTACGCAGTAGTCCCTGGAGCAAACAGTGGCCAGTGTTGGCTACCAGACAACCAGGTGGCACAGCTCTGGGTGTAGCCATTCGCCAACTGTTGCTAGAGGAAGAAGAAGACTATCCCCTCCACGATCGAGCAGAGCTGCTGTTATATGCCGCCGATCGGGCACAGCATTTAGAAGAAATCGTCAAACCCCAGCTAGAAGTAGGGGGCATTGTGCTGTGCGATCGCTATACCGATTCCACGATTGCCTACCAAGGCTATGGGCGCGGCTTAGACCGCGGCTTCATCGAGAATGTCAACTTCTTAGCCACGGGCGGACTAGAAAGTGACCTGACCATTTGGCTGGATGTAGATGTGACCATTGGTTTAGAGCGCGCTCGGCAGCGGGGGAAAATCGATCGCATGGAAAAAACCGAGCTAGCCTTCCATCGCCGTGTCCAGCAAGGTTACCAAGAGTTAGCGGTAGCTCACCCAGACAAAATAAAACGAGTAGAGGCCAGCGGTAGCACAGAGCAAATCCAGCAAGAAATCCAGGCTATCTTAACGACTTATATTGAAAGCATGGTGTCTTGAAGTATTACCCAGAAATCAATTCGGCCAGATAGTCTCAATTATCAAAAGTAGTTGAGATATCTCGCGGAACTTATTTTAGCCAATTTCCATCTTACGTATACATAGGGAAACAAATAGAGCAATAAACAATGGCTCCTTTGGTTACTGAACCTAATCAAAATGCCCCTTGTTAATCTCTGAATAATTATCTAATGGACTTACTAAGATCATTTTTGATCACCAGTTTGACACCTTTAGATCAAGCCCTTGCTTAATGCGTTGTTCCTGAACAAACAATTGCATTAATACCAACTACTTACATTCTCCACCTCATTTTCAGGACAATATTTCTATGAAGTTCGTAAAATCTTTGCTTATTTTGGCAACCTTAGCCAGCGCTCCAATAACTCCAGCTTTTGCCAGCAGTAGCAAAGTAGAAATCTTGGGTGCTAACTATGCTGGTAGCGGTTGTCCAGCAAATTCTGCCAGTGTTAGCGTTAGCCCTGACGGTCAAGAGTTAAGCGTGTTGTTCGATAAATTTGCGGCAATCGGCAACAGCGCCACCGAAAGCCGCAAAAGCTGCAACCTGAGCATTCCAATCAAAATCCCTCAGGGCTTCCAGGTTTCTTTGTATGATGCCGATTACCGGGGTTATGTCGCTCCAGCTACCAAAGCCACATTGCGATCAGAGTACTTCTTTGCCGGTAGCAAAGGCCCGGTCTTTCAGCGCACTTTTAACGGCGAAACCAACTACGATGCCCGCGATAGCTTAGCTACCGTAGCAGATGTCTGGTCAGGTTGCGGTGACAGTGTCAATATGCGAGTCAATACTTCCATGAGTGCACGCGGCCAGGGTATGGCCACCGTTGATTCCTTTGACCTGGCTCATCGCGGCTTAGTTTATCACATCAAATATCGCACTTGCGGCCAATAGATTCCAATTAGATAGATCATCACTAAATACACTATATCAAGAGGGCTAGTTTCAATTGAAACGCCCTCTTTTTGTTGCTACAAATATTATTTATTTCAAACAATTAGTACAAATATTTCTAGTTATAAAACTGGGAACTTCTGAAAAGTAAATCGCATCTTATAACAAATAAGGGAAAAGTAAAAGCTCTTACGATTACTGAACCTAATCGTAAAAGCCGTAGGTTAAGCCCGAAGGCTTACATCCTCATTTTCATTCGACGGCTGCTTGTTGTAAGCAAGATTCACCGTCAATCGAGAACGATAAATAGAGAATTGATCTCTTTATTTATCGCACTCAATCCTTAGCACTGTAACATAAACCATCTTCATTTTCTGGACAATACTATGAAACTCATCAAAGCATTACTTGTTTTCGCTACCTTAGTTAGCGCTCCAATTACCCCAGCTTTTGCCAGCAATAATAAAGTAGAAATCTTGGGTGCTAGCTATGGTGGCAGTGGTTGCCCATCACAGTCTGCTAGCGTCAGTGTTAGCCCTGATGGCCAAGAATTAAGTGTTTTATTCGATAAGTTTATTGTTCTGGGTAACAGTGTTAGTCAGAACCGTAAAAGTTGCAATATGAGCATTCCTATTCAGGTGCCGCAAGGATACCAAATTTCTTTGTATGATGCCGATTATCGTGGTTATGTTGCCCCTGCTACTAGGGCTACATTGCGGTCAGAATACTTTTTTGCGGGCAATAGAGGGCCGGTGTTCCAAAGAAGTTTTAATG
>JANOXZ010000030.1:0-7306 GCA_031418695.1 Synechococcales cyanobacterium VAR_35_metabat_10 | reverse complement strand
ATTTGGTGATGCTCACTGCCAAGGGCTTTGTGAAGAAGACTGCCCTAGCTGCATTTGCCAATATTCGTTCCAATGGCCTAATTGCAATTTCTTTAGAAGAAGGCGATCAGTTACGCTGGGTTCGTAGAGCCAAGGCCGAAGATAGTCTGATAGTTGGTACTCGTATGGGTATGTCGATTCACTTCCGCACTAACCATGAGCAGTTGCGTCCTCTGGGTCGGGCAACTCGCGGTGTTCGATCGATGTCTCTGAAAAAAGGCGATGAGCTAATTGGGATGGATGTTTTACCTTCTCAGGTGGTAAATGCAATTGCTGAAGCTGCGGAATCGGAAGCTGATACTGGCACAGAAGTTGAACTGCTAGAAACTGAAGTAGTGGAAGGTGAAGAAGTTCTGGAAGAAGTTGCTAGCCCAGGGCCTTGGGTGCTGGTAGTTACTACTGGTGGTTTGGGTAAACGGGTGCCAGTAGGGCAATTCCGCTTACAGAAGCGCGCTGGAATGGGTGTAATGGCGATTAAGTTCCGCAAGAAAGGCGATCGAATTGCGGCACTGCGGGTAGTTAATCCTGGCGATGAGATGATGATTGTCACTAGCCGAGGAATTATTATTCGTCAGGCAGTGGATGCAATTTCGCCTCAATCGCGGATGGCTACGGGTGTGCGAGTACAAAAGCTGGATGCTGATGATGCAATCTTGGCTGTGGCTTTGGTACCACCCGGAGAAACTGAGGCTACGGAAGGCGATGCTGGTGAAGAAGGCGGTGAAGAGGAATCATAAATTTCTCTGTATTCAATTTAATTTTCGCCCCATTTTTAAAAGGGGCGATTTTTTTCTTATTACCTATTTTTTGTCCCTACAGGCTACTCCAGCGAGGCATTTCAGTAAGTCATTGATCAAGATCAGAAATTGTTAAGATGTAATCGTTGACGTTCTGAGGTTTCGTGCAATGGAAGCCGTTTTAGGGTTTTGTCAGGCTTGGGTTAGTCCGGTGTTTCGATCGATCGCCCTCAAGGTTTCCTTGATCGTGGGTTCGGTGTTGTTTGTGGTAAATCATGGAGCAGCAGTGATTGAGGGAGAAATGACGACAGAGCGCTGGTTAAGTGTAGTGGTGACTTATTTGGTGCCCTATACGGTGAGTGTGCATGGGCAGTATATGGCTAAGTTGCGACAGGAAGCTGAGGATGTTGGTGAATCGATTAAAGTGATCAGAGAGGATGTTTAAAAGATCTACTTGATCTGGGTGTCCAGCCAATCCTCATGGCTCATCCAACTCCGACATAAAATCAATCACCGAGCCAAACTGCACATTACCTGAACGATACTCCTCTCGTACAGTCGCCAATTGAGATATCAATTCTTGTCGTTTAGTCTGCTGAATTCGTTGCCGCAAAACATCCAAAAACACCAATCGCTCATCTATAGACAACTGTTCTGCTGCTTCGATCGCCTTTTGAAAGGCTGATTCAGTATGAAGATTAATCATAAAGTGCTCAGTTTTGTAAAAAGATCAATCATTACTATCTCCGGTTGCACCGCAGATGATCGATGCACAATAATGTATCATCAATTCCATCTTACCGCCCCCGCAGTGTTATGTCAGATACAACGATCGAATCAATACTTCACGAACAGCGCCTTTTCCAGCCCGCGCCAGAATTCTCTCAGGGGGCAACAGTCAATAGCCTAGCCGCCTACGAAGAACTTTATGCCAAAGCCGCCGCTGATCCTGCCGCCTTTTGGGGTGAACTCGCCCAACAAGAACTTCACTGGTTCAAGCCCTGGAAAACAGTCTTAGACTGGAGCAACCCGCCCTTCGCCAAATGGTTTGACGGCGGCAAAATCAATATTTCTTACAACTGCCTCGATCGCCACCTCACTACCGATCGACGGAATAAACCGGCTCTAGTTTGGGAAGGTGAACCGGGCGATTCCCGCACCCTCACTTATTTTGAATTACATCAAGAAGTCTGCCAAATGGCCAACACCCTCCTCAAGCTAGGAGTGGTCAAAGGCGATCGAGTGGCCATCTACATGCCGATGATTCCCGAAGCCGCCATGGCCATGCTGGCCTGTGCCCGTATTGGAGCAGTGCATACCGTGATCTTCGGGGGTTTTAGTGCCGAAGCTGTGCGCGATCGATTAAATGCTGGGGAAGTCAAACTAGTCATTACCGCCGATGGGGGCTGGCGCAAAGATGTGATCGTGCCCCTTAAGCTGCAAGTCGATAACGCGATCGCCAACAACGCCTGCCCCTCAGTAGAAAAAATCTTGGTAGTCCAACGCACCAAACAAGAAACTGCCATGGTGGCCGATCGTGACCATTGGTGGCACATCGAACAAGCCACGGCTTCCACCGACTGTCCGGCAGCCGAACTAGATGCTGAAGACCTGCTGTTTATTCTGTACACCTCGGGCAGCACCGGCAAACCAAAAGGAGTCGTTCACACTACCGGCGGCTATAACCTCTACACCCACATGACCACCAAATGGATTTTTGACATCAAAGATTCTGATGTGTATTGGTGTACCGCCGATGTGGGCTGGATTACCGGACATAGCTACATTGTCTACGGGCCATTATCTAATGGTGCTACTACCGTAATGTACGAAGGCGCACCCCGTCCCAGCAATCCGGGCTGTTTCTGGGATGTGATTGAAAAATACAAAGTCACCATTTTCTACACCGCTCCTACCGCCATCCGTACCTTTGTCAAAATGGGTGAAGAAATCCCTAATACTCGAGATATGTCTTCTCTACGCCTCTTGGGCACCGTGGGTGAGCCGATTAACCCCGAAGCTTGGATGTGGTATCACCGGGTCATTGGCAAAGAGCGCTGCCCGATCGTTGATACTTGGTGGCAAACCGAAACCGGCGGGATTATGATTACGCCGTTACCTGGAGCCATTGCCACCAAACCCGGTTCTGCGACCCGTCCCTTCCCTGGCATTATTGCCGAGGTCGTGGATCTCGATGGTCAGCCTGTACCCCGTAATACCGGTGGTTACTTAGTAGTCCGGCATCCTTGGCCAGGAATGATGCGCACCGTATATGGCGAACCTGATCGATTCCGCACCACTTATTGGGAACATATTGCCCCGATCGATGGCAAATATCTGTATTTTGCCGGTGATGGTGCCCGCCAAGATGAAGATGGGTATTTCTGGGTAATGGGTCGCGTCGATGATGTCATCAACGTCTCTGGCCACCGGTTAGGCACAATGGAAGTGGAGTCGGCCTTGGTTTCTCATCCCGCAGTGGCCGAAGCGGCGGTGGTGGGTAAACCAGATGATCTGAAGGGCGAAGAAATTGTGGCCTTTGTTACTTTGGAACATACTTTTACGGCCAGTGATGCTTTGATTAAAGAGCTAAAGCAGCATGTGGGCAAAGAAATCGGGGCGATCGCCCGTCCGGGTGATATCCGTTTTACTGATTCGTTGCCCAAGACTCGATCGGGCAAAATTATGCGGCGGTTGCTGCGCACCATTGCAGCAGGCGAAGAGATTACTGGGGATACTTCCACCTTGGAAGATCGTTCGGTGCTCGATCGATTGCGGCAGGATGCTTAGTTAATATCTATTTTGCCATTGCTATAACCAAAGTGTAGATATCTTTGGGATGAAAGCATGACTTTAGATGGATGCAATTGTTTATTTATCGATTTACAATTGCAGTATATAAAAAGTAAAGACATTAGCGAAAGAGGTAGATTCAGAGACGAATTTCCTCTTTTTTTATTGGAGATTTCTGTAGCTATTTGTACCATAATGTAGCAATATGTTCTGCATAAACAATTTCAATTATTAGTTGATCTGAACAGCACGATGTTCCACAAAACATTAAGCTAAAAAATGCTCTTGTACCTATCTTTTGAGGCAAATATCAAAAATATGATCGATTTGCTTTTGATGCTTACGTTAGGATTTTTGGGTAGCTTTGGTCACTGTGCCGGTATGTGTGGCTCCTTGGCTGTGGCGTTAGCAACAGATTCATCGGCAACCGCTGTCACTTGGAAACAAACTTGGTGGTTTCATGGAGTCATGAACCTCGGTCGGGTCTTAAGTTACGGATTAGGCGGCGCAATCTTGGGCGGGATGAGCGCTGCGGTGATTTCTAGCGGCCAGTTCGTGGGTATTGGTAGTCAACTTCGATCAATCATTGCTCTCATTGCCGGACTATTACTGATTGCCTCTGGATTAGGGCAAGTTTTTCCTGGGGAATGGCCATGGCCCAAGTTTGCCAGCACCTGTCGTCGATCGATCCAGAAAACGACTCAGCAGCCCTGGCTGCTGGGAATCCTGTGGGGGCTGATGCCATGTGGATTTTTATATACCGCGCAATTAAAGGCGATCGAAAGCGGGTCTATTAGCCAAGGTGCTTTGACAATGCTAGCCTTCGGTTTAGGAACTGCTCCAGTAATGTTGGGCATCGGTGTATCTGCCGGATATCTGAGCTTGGAGCGGCGCAGTCAGCTCCGCAGAGCCGGGGGCTGGATTGCGATCATTGTCGGTATCCTGACCTTGGGACGCAGCGGCGAGATGATGAGTGACGGGACAGGTTACGGAGCAATTATTTGTTTGGTATTGGCTTTAGTGGCACGACCGTTGAGTAAGCTGTGGCCAGGATTGATGACTTATCGGCGATTATTGGGAGTGGGGGCAGCGGTGTTATCGATCGCTCACACCCTTCATGTGGTTGTTCATGGCTGGGATTGGAACTGGGGAGCTTGGGCATTTATGGTGCCCAGTCAACAAGTTGGCATCTTAGCGGGCTGTGGCTCTTTGAGTTTATTGCTACCAGCGGCGTTAACTAGCTTCGATCGTGCCCAAACTTACTTAGGTCACAACTGGCGGCGTTTACACCTATTAGGGGTTCCGGCAGTGATGCTGGCCACCACTCACGGGATTTTGACCGGAGCGAGTTATTTGGGCACAGTGCAAGTGACTTTTGATCATCAAGTTCGATCAATTATTTTTCTAGCAGTGATTTTATTAGTGTTACTAATTCGCTGGCAATGGCTGTGGTCGCTGTTATCAGCCGAAAGATTTTATACTCCCTGTGACAAACTCAAGACAGTGTCATCTAAGCCTCCCCAAGATTCTTAAATCGATCAAGGTGAATGATGGGTTATGCTGTGCCAACTTTGAGTTAATATCCTGATTGTTCGCCACTTTTTTGGATGAGAAATTTTATGGCTCGCTACGATGTATATGGACTAGGTAATGCTCTACTGGATGTGGAATGCGAAGTGGAGACAGCGGTACTGGCTGAACTAGGCATCGACAAGGGTGTGATGACTTTGCTTGACGAAGAAAGTCAGAACAAAATTTTGCAGCATCTGGGTGACAAATCTACTAAAAGAACCTCTGGTGGCTCGGGGGCTAATACTATTGTGGCAGTGAGTCAATTTGGTGGCAAGGCATTTTATTCTTGTAAGGTTGCTCAAGATGAACCAGGTACACATTATCTGAAAGATTTACAAGATTGTGGGGTTGAAACTAATCTGAATTCGATCGGTGAAGGCGTTACAGGTAAATGCTTGGTTTTTGTGACTCCCGATGCCGATCGGACTATGAATACCTTTTTGGGGATTTCGTCTAATTTAGCGGTAAGTGATTTGGTGCCCGAAGCGATCGCCGACTCCACTTATACCTACATCGAAGGCTATTTGGTGACAGGGGAAATCACTTTGAATTCGGCAATTAAAGCGCGGGAACTGGCTGCTGCTGCCGGTCAAAAAACTGCTCTGACTCTTTCTGATCCCAACATGGCTAAGTTTTTCAAACAAGCTTTGTTAGATATCATTGGGCCAGGGGTTGATTTGTTGTTCACTAATGATGCTGAAGCATTCGAGATGGCTGGTACTCAAGATTTAGGGGTGGCGATCGAGTATTTAAAAACTCTGGCAAAGACTTTTGCAATTACTTTAGGGCCAAAAGGCTCGTTGATTTTTGATGGAGAAAATCTGTTAGAAATTGCTCCGTTCCCGGTAAAGGCGATCGATACGGTAGGTGCTGGTGATATCTATGCTGCTGGTGTCTTGTATGGCATCACCAATGGTCTGGATTGGGCAACTGCTGGTCGATTGGGTTCGATGGCTTCGGCTAAGCTGGTGACAACATTGGGGGCGCGGATGGCGACGGTTGATGTGCAGGCTTTATTGAAGGAAGTCATTGGTGTTTAAGTGGATCTCTTCAATCCGGTTGCTAAACTGCTCGCTTTGGCATCGTCAAGAAAAATGGGATTGTGAGATTTTGCGATCAAAGATCAACGCGAACATCTCATCACTCCTGCTAAGGCAATCTATCAAGATTGTCTGGTGCGGTTTCGTCTGATAATGATGATCCGGCTCGGATAAAGTAAATTTAGATACCTCACAGCCTCTCTAAGTCAGGATTACTTGCGCCATATTCGAGCCGGAACCACTATGAGATTTATATGTCAACTATTTTAATCATTGGAATTTCAGTTGTTTCTATGTGCTCATAGATAAAAGAGTGCATGCGACTTCCTAAAACTAAAAATCAGACAGACCGGTCAAAGCTAGTAACACCAACGGTAAATCAAGGCTGGTGAAATTTCTCTGTAGAAAGTCACATGCACCCTAGATAAAAGAACTTAAGGTTTTCTTTTTTTATACAAGTTAATTAGAAAATCTAGTTCTTGCAAACGGCTCTCAGCACGGTGTAATAAAGCCTCTAATTTTAACTTAGGAATGCCGTAAAGTCCCTCCAAAGATTCTATTCCCCATCGTTCTAGCCATGTAAATGTATTCTTCATCATGTCTTTATAGTCCAAGTTTCTGAAGTGAGCGTCTTCAGGTGCCAAGCGTGTAGAAGACGCACCTTTAATGGAGTAAGGTGAACACAACGATATTTGGTCTATCACCTCAAATGCTTTGTTAGCATATAATCCTGCGGCACTCCTATCTATAGATAAATTGTCTTGAGCGAGTCGAAAATTTGCTATGAAGAGATCGTATTTTACATTCTGAATAATATACTTAAAGAAAGGTCTATCTTGCCAATAGTAATGAGAGGGATTGAATAGATTATTACTGTCGATGGGCAACCAAATTTGAACTACTCTATCAAAATCACCATCACCAAGAATTTTGGGAGATACATCCTTATTTCTTTTTAGCTCATTTTTTAATATCTGCTCCTCATCTGATTCCGATATTATCCAATGTGAACCATAAAACAAGCCACCTTCTTCGCTAAATGTTTCAAGCAATGAATCTAGCGGGTAGCAACTTAAAGCGGGACACCTGATGGGGTAGGCTTTTTAGACTTTGGGGTTTTAAAGG
>JANOXZ010000029.1:0-4101 GCA_031418695.1 Synechococcales cyanobacterium VAR_35_metabat_10 | reverse complement strand
AATCAATACTTGGGCTGATATCATCAACCGCGCTAACTTAGGTATGGAAGTAATGCATGAGCGCAACGCTCACAACTTCCCCTTGGACTTGGCTGCTGGCGAAGCAACTCCTGTAGCTTTGACTGCTCCTTCCATCAACGGTTAGTTTCTAACCCCTGGTAGATAAAAAGCCCCTCTTTGTAGAGGGGCTTTTTGTTATTGTCTAAGATGCTCTCTTATGGCAAGCTCGCAATTTCTGTATGGTATGTGTAAATTTGGAAGCCTTGAATTAGGATGACCCCAAAAAGAGTGACGGAAATTTATCGAACTTAGGCAACCAAACAAAAAGCCCTCAGTCACGATCGTTTTGCTTGCACCTTCGGTGTCACTGATTAACTCCTCAGTTCTAAAAAAGGAGAAGTGTCTGATGAATATCTGCCATCATTAAGCGACCAAAAGTGATTGCCAATAATAATAGAGTGCATCCCTTGAACATATTTTGTTTGATCCCGGCGAATACTGTCTAATTCGTGAATTTTGAGTGATTCGGCTTTCACCAAAACTCCTTGCTGGATTAAACCATTCTCAATATCTATGAATTCATGAATATTTTGATCAATAGAAGCAATTTGTGACTCATACGCTTCTTCAAGATCAAGATCATCTTGAATTTTGCGTATTTCTAAAGAATTCATTTGAGTCCCGTGTTTTGCTTCGGATTCAAAAGAATATATATCATTGCACTGAGCAACAATCCAAGCTGAAATCTCGCCTAATTTGATTATTTCTGGCATGGTCACAAAATCTTCATCTAATGTTAGTTTACATATAATTTCATTCAATGGATATTCTGGCAAAATTCCAACATTTTGGATACGAAGATGCTTGTAAGCTTCTAAAGATGGAAGAGAGGTATAGTTTCTTCGATCAATATGAATAATGGACTCTACCCAATTATGGCAAGCATTAACAAATCTTTCGAGAGCTGCTTCTTGATGTAAAGAAATTTTCTTTGCATGAGTCAAGAAGTCGCTACAAATTCTTTCAGCAGGTGTGGGGGTAATAGGTAGCTTACCTGTTTTAAGAATTTTAGTCATTCTTGTAATTAAATCCTGGGTAGAGTCTTGAGTGACTAGACCATAATCAAAAGGATCGTCAAAATAGAAATACCAACACATGATTTTCAGGGAAAGCACTAATCCTTCGTTTTCAACAGAAGGATGAAAATACCGAGGCACTCCACTAAAGCCCTTAAAGCTTTTGTCGTCAGATGGTACAACTCCTTGCTCAACTAGGTCGCTAAAAACAGAATTGCGATAAGCTATTGCAGGATTCGGTGAGAAATTGTTGCGCCAAGAAGATGGGAGCTTTTGTACCAAACTTTCTAGGCTAATACTTATTTCTGCTGGCATAAAAGGTTAGAAAGTAAAGACACTGGGGTATCTTAGCAAAAGAGTGAGGCTTTGCCCAGAAAATATTAGCCGTTATGCTCTCGTGACCAAAATATGACAACTAACATTGCTAGCTTCATACCCTCTAACGATGAGGCGATTAGGGAATTTGACGGTGAATTCAAAACTTTAATCCACCGAAAGCCAGAATTGACCCAATTTGCCGTTGACAACTTTGCTGATGGAATTGCCTGGATTAAACCTAATGGCTCTTTTTCTTATGCCAACAAGGCAATGTATCAGATGCTGGGCTATACCTTGGCCAAATTTTGCTCCCTCCACATTTGGGACATTGATGGCTCGGCTATACTGTCACAGTCAATGTGGTCTGATCACTGGAAACAGCTTAAAATCACCAATCAAATACTGATTGACAGTGAGCTTCATGGTTCAGATGGCAGCCGTTACCCAGTTGAATTTAGCCTCAATTACATAGAGTTTGAGGGTGAGGAATACAGCTTTGCTCAAGCCCGCAATATTACTCATCGAAAGCAAACAGAAATTGCCCTTGCCAAGAGTGAATCTCAATTTCGGGGCTTAGTAGAGAACACCAGTGATCTGATTTACATCATGGGTCTTGACGGTGTATTCAACTATGTGTCCCCCCAGGTCAAAACAATTCTGGGTTATTCAAGCACCGAGTTAATCGGAAAATCTGCCATTGAATATATTCACCAGGACGATCAACATGTATTGATGGGCGCTATCCCTCAACTCTTAACCTCAAAACAAAGCCAAAGTGGGATGGAACTCCGTGTTATGAGAAAGGATGGCACATGGTGCTGGCTCGTATATAGTAGCTCACCAATGCTCGCCGTTGACGGCACAATTATCGGTATTCAAGGAATCGGGAGGGATATTACGAATGAAAAAGCTTTACTCCATGAACGTAAACAGGCCGAAGCTAGTCTAGCAGCATCGCGCCAGAAGCATTACAACTTAATTCAGTCGATCGATGGAATCGTCTGGGAATACGATCTGGCTACCGAACGATTCAGTTTTGTGAGTGATCGCGCCAAAGCCATTTTGGGTTATTCGATCAGTGATTGGTTGTCTCAGGCAGATTTTTGGCAAAATTGTCTTCATTCAGATGATCTTGATTTAGCGTTGCATACACGTAATAAAGCAATTATTGATCATCATAGCTGTGAATTAGAATATCGGATGATTACTGTTGATGGTCAAATTATTTGGGTCTATGACGTTTTTACGCCAGTTTATGATGAAGATGGTTGTTTTGTAGCGATGAATGGTTTATTCATTAATATATCTGATCGTAAGCAGGCTGAGATCGAACTATATCAAACAAATAATCGACTAGAATTAATGATCGGTGAGTTGCAGCAAGCAACCCGTCTTAAGGATGATTTTCTTGCTACTATGAGTCATGAACTTCGTACACCGCTCAATGCTGTTTTGGGGATGTCTGAAGCTCTGCAAGAAGAAATCTTTGGCTCTTTGAATTTAAAACAGCTTAAGTCTTTGAAGACTATTGAACGGAGCGGGCGGCATTTATTAGAATTAATAAACGATATTTTGGATGTTTCTAAAATATCAGCAGGCAAATTAGAACTAGATATTTCAACCGTTACTGTTAACACCCTTTGTAAATCGAGCATAGCCTTTGTTAAACAAAAGGCGCTCAATCAACAAATTCAAGTAGATCTTCATCTGTCTCCAGGAGTCAGCAGCATGGTGATAGATGAGCGGCGGATGCGTCAAGTTTTAATTAATTTACTGAGTAATGCAGTCAAATTTACTCCATCTGGTGGTCGTGTATCCCTCTCTATCAATCTTTGGGATCAAGGAGCTGATGGGATAGATATGGCAGGAGTTAGTTTAGCAGTTACTGATACTGGTATCGGCATAGATTCTGCTGATCATCAGCGAGTATTTGAACCATTTGTACAATTGGATAGTAGCCTTAATCGCAATTTTGAAGGTACCGGATTGGGACTAGCTTTAGCTAGACAAATTGTTGAACTTCATGGCGGTCAGATTAGGCTCAAAAGTGAAGTCGGCAAAGGTAGTTGTTTTACTATTTATTTACCTCACAATTGCTTGATACCAGCAGAAGATGACCAGCACCTTTCCATCTTTGATAGTCTAGGTTCTAATACTAGTCAAACTACGGTTGATACTACAGCCCAGGCGCTGATCCTATTAGCAGAAGACAATGAGTCTAATGTCCTTACTTTATCGAGCTATTTAATAGCTAAGGGCTACCAGATGCTAATAGCCAATACTGGTGAGGAGGCGATCAAGATGGCTTTGGAGCATCGCCCAAAATTGATTTTAATGGATATTCAAATGCCCGGAATGGATGGATTGGAAGCGATTATAAAAATTCGGCAACTTCCCGAGTTGGCTAATCTGCCAATTATTGCTCTCACAGCGATGGCAATGGCTAGTGATCGGGAAAAATGCTTGCTGGCTGGGGCAACGGATTATCTCTCTAAACCTGTCAGTCTCAAGCAATTGCATACGGTTATTGAACAGCATTTGAATGACACCAAATTATTTTGATGATCGTCAATTCAAAACTGAAGTGCAACGGCTAGAGGTCTTCCCCGGAGGGACTCATAAGGATATACTGGTGTTTACTACAACAATAGGATATCCCGATGAGATACACCCATCTTACCTCTTTAGAGAGAGATCAGCTATATGT
>JANOXZ010000028.1:0-1644 GCA_031418695.1 Synechococcales cyanobacterium VAR_35_metabat_10 | reverse complement strand
GTGCCAACCGCGTTTGATTGGGCGCGCCACCCAGCCACACCTGATAAGACTCTGGGAAACTACCCACAAAAGCCAACTCTGCCAAATAAGGCCGAGCACAACCATTGGGGCAGCCCGTCATCCGCACCACCATTTGCTCATCGGGTAAACCAACTTCTTTGAGGATCGCTCGAATCCGGGCATTCACATCTGGCAAAGCCCGCTCTGATTCTGTCACCGCCAAACCACAAGTCGGCATTGCTGGACAAGCCATCGACATTCGCAAAATACTATCGATCTTTTCGGGGTCTGTGACCACATTGGCATCAGTAAGGATCTTATCGATTGCCGCCTTATCTGCTGGGTCAATATCGTGAATCAACGCATTCTGATGAGGAGTCAAACGCATGGGTAACTGATATTTCTGAATTACTTCCCGCAGCGCAGTGCGTAATTTGAGCGTAGCAGTGTCGTGAACCCGACCATTCTCGATCGAAATCCCCAAAAACAACTTGCCATCACCCTGTTCATGCCAACCCAAAAAGTCCATGTATTTGAACTCTGGCAATGGTTTCAGTGGCTCGATTTTCTTGCCTAGATATTTTTCTACTTGGGCTGTAAACTTAGCCACACCCCAATCGTTGATTAGGTACTTCATCCGGGAGTGACGACGGTTTTCTCGATCGCCGTAATCTCTTTGGGTCGAGACGATCGCCTTGATTAAAGTATAGATATCAGCTTTTGCTACGTAGCCGATCGGGTCAGCGATGCGGGCAAAAGTCTCTTCTTTATTGTGGGTGCGACCCAGGCCACCACCAGCATAGACATTGAAGCCTTGGAGTTCTCCCTGACCATTGGTGATCACCACCAATCCTATATCTTGAGAAAATAAATCTACTGAATTATCTCCAGGTACTGTGATAGCAATTTTAAACTTGCGGGGCAAATACTGGGTGCCATAAATTGGCTCTTCGCCTTCATGGAAGATAGTGCCGTTTCCATTACTCGATCGAGCCTTAGTAACTTCTGGAGCTTCTCCGCTGACTGATTTTTCGCCATCCAACCAAATTTCGTAGTAAGCACCGGTTTGAGGAGCTAATAAATCAGCAATTTTGTCGGCATATTCCCAGCAATATCCATATTCTGGAAGGTTTTTGAATGGTGCGGGGGGAGTCATGATGTTGCGATTCACATCGCCGCAGGCTCCTAATGTCGAGCCAAGATTCTTGACCATCTTGTGGATCGTGGCTTTTAGGTTCTTTTTTAGAATGCCATGGAGCTGGAAGCCTTGGCGGGTGGTGATCCGCATGGTTTTGTTGCCGTATTCGCTGGATAGCTCATCCATTGCTAAGTAGAGCTGAGGGGGGATGAATCCGCCCGGATTTCGGGTGCGGAGCATCATTTGATAGTCTTTTTCTTGTCCTTTTACCCGGTTGTCCCGGTTATCTTGCTGGTAGGAGCCGTGGTACTTCAGAATCTGAATTGCGTCTTCGGTGAAGTGGGTGGTATCTTGCTGCAATTCGGTGGCCAAAGGCTCTCGCAGGTAGTTGCTACGCTGTTTGAGGGCTTCTACTTTTGCGAGTTTGACGGGAGGAGTGCTGACCATGCTTGTCGCCTGAGATGATTGTTTGGCTTTGTGGAGTTCCTATTTTAGCTTGGATACAC
>JANOXZ010000027.1:0-5022 GCA_031418695.1 Synechococcales cyanobacterium VAR_35_metabat_10 | reverse complement strand
CCGGTTTGGTCGCAAGTTAGCAACAAATTTGCAGTCTTTTGGCACCCCAACGGTGTTCATCGAAATCCCCTGGGCAAACCATGCCTTTGATGTGATTTTTAATGGTACCAGCAACCAATTAGCGCTCTATTACACCGAAAGATTTTTAGCCCGATCGTTGCATTCATAAAAACCACGAATGTGATGTGGATGAACCCTCACCTACATTGGTGATTCGTGATTTTACGCCTGTCGTAACGGCATTGGCACCGGCAACGACCCAGACAAATCTTGAGAGATATCGACCTTTTCGATTTGATCGCGGATGCTGTTGAGATCAATATAGCGATCGGTCACATTGCGTAACTCTCGGGCAATCATGCCCTCGGTAGAAACCACGGTGATGTGAGTGTTTTTAGAACGCAATAGCTCGATCGCTCGTTCAAAATCGCCATCCCCGCTGAACAAAATTACCCGGTTGTATTGTTCTACCGTATTAAACATATCTACTACAATTTCGATATCTAAATTGGCCTTTTGAGAATAGCGACCAGAATTGTCATCATAATATTCTTTAAGGATTTTCGTCCGTACCGTGTAACCCAAGCCAATTAAGGCATCCCGAAAACCACGCTGGTCTTGGGGATCTTTGAGACCGGTATACCAAAAAGCATTGACCAAATTGACATCAGGGTCGTTCGTGAAATACTCCAGAACGCGCTTGGGATCGAAGAACCACCCATTTTTCTGCTGAGCATAAAACATATTGTTTCCATCCACAAAAATGGATAGATGCTTGATAAGCGTTAGCATGTTGAATTAGTATAATTGTTTTGACGGGCAGTGAATATAAGCTATTTCGAAAGTAATTAGAGCCGTAAAACCACGATTGACTGCAAAGAATACAGCCAAGACCAGATGGATTTGCCAATGAAGCAACCAAGGCTCAATAAACAAGAGAGCTTTTCGATCTAAATAAATGAAGATAGAATTCGGAAAGAATCAAGCTTTAAATTATCCGAACTAGAATATTGAGTGTTAAGTTTAACTGATGAAATATATAAGTAAACATAAGTATATCTAAGTCCACAGGAGGCTGTAGCCCTTGATACAAGACGGATCTAGAGAGAACTAAATCGTCTGGCAGCCTCGATCGAAATCATAAGTTTTCATGGTGAATTTAAGAATAAGAATTAGAATATTAATCCTAATATTAGCAAAAATCGGCACCTTGATCGCAAAAAGTTCAAAAGCATACACATCATTCACTTCAGCGCCTACCAACAGTATCTTTAGCTACTAATCTGGTTCAGGATTACCGCCGATCGATATATTTAGTGGTGGACAGCAGCCCAGAAAACCCAACCTGCCATAAATTCAGCCAGGATATTTTTGGTATTCAAGTATACCGATCCCCACTAATTTCATCCCAGATCTCACCTGCTACAATGAAGGATGTTTTGCCGCCGGTCTTAATTACTATATGAATACAGTCTCTCTGGTATTGCTGGAAATACTGATAGTCATTGGATTCTCTCGCCTCGTGGGCTTGTTGTTCCGTGCTATCAAACAACCCTTGGTAATTGGAGAAATCATGGCTGGCATTATGCTGGGGCCATCCTTATTTGGCAAGATTTTCCCGGTTACTCAAGCTTGGCTGTTTCCTCCCAGCACCGCCCCAATTTTGGAGGTGTTAGCGCAGATTGGCCTGATCTTTTTCATGTTTTTAATTGGGCTAGAGCTTGATCCCAAGTACCTTAAGGGCAAAGTCCGGGTAGCTGTGTTCACCTCAGCCGCTGGGATTATTCTGCCATTTTTGTTGGCTGTCGGTTTAGCTCTATGGCTGTACCCCATGGGTCAAGGTAGCCAAACATCGCTGTTAGCTTTTAGCCTCTTTTTCGGCTCCGCTCTTTCCATCACAGCCTTCCCGGTCTTGGCCAGAATCATTAGCGAAAGCAACCTGCAAAACACCCCGATCGGCTCCTTAGCTCTCACCTGTGCAGCCGTAGATGACGTGGCTGCTTGGTGTTTGTTAGCCTTAGCGATCGCCGTAGCCAGAACCAACAATATTTATACGGCTCTGCCCAACATTGCTCTTTCTTTGATCTATATCGTATTTATGCTCACGGTTGGTCGCTGGCTACTACAAGGCATGGCGGCGCATTACAGTCGATCAAACCGGGTCAGCCAAATTTTGCTGGCGGCGGTGTATATGTCGGTGGTTACTTCTGCGCTAATCGCCGAGGCGATTGGCATCCATTTTATCTTTGGGGCATTTTTAATCGGTGCGGCCATGCCCAAAAACGAAGGGATGGTCAGAGAAATCGCCCAAAAAACCGAAGACTTTGTCTTGATTTTCTTGCTGCCAGTATTTTTTGTTTACAGTGGCCTCAAAACCAAAATTGGCCTGATTGACAGTCCCTATCTGTGGCTGGTCTGTGGAGTCATTTTAGCTGTGGCAATTATTGGTAAGTATGTGGGCATTTATTTGACAGCCAAAAGTTTAGGGTTGCCCAAGCGGGAAGCATCGGTACTGGGTTGGCTGATGAATACCCGAGGCTTAACTGAGCTGATTGTATTAAATATTGGTCTCCAGCTTGGGGTGATTAATGACCTGCTGTTTGCCATGTTGGTAATCATGGCGCTGACTACCACCTTTATGACCTCGCCGCTGGTGGAGTGGACGTATCCGAAAAAGCTCTTGCACCAACAGCATTTGGATGCCATGGCTCCAGTGATTACTCCGGTAACCGATTATCAAATTTTGGTGCCAGTGGCCAATCCCAAAACCCAAAAAGGCCTGATTGAACTGGCCGTAGCGATCGCTCATAACTCAGAAGAGATGTCGATCGTCCATCCTTTGAGTTTGATTGAGTTGGAAGAAGACTATTTATATCAAAGTTCTCCGGCTGAAGTAGAAAGATTGTTGGCCAATCGCCTCCAAGAACTGCAAACTTTGGTGGGGACGATCGATCCCCTTTCGGCGCAAAATAAAATTCAGCCAATTGTCCAAATTGGTTTTGATGTGGCCAAGAAAACCGCCGATTTGGTGGTGCTCGATCGACCAGATTTAGTTTTATTGGGTTGGCATCGATCGGCTTTTAGCCGCGATCGCTTGGGTGGCCGAGTGCGGCAGATTTTGGCTACGGCTGCCACTGACGTAGCCGTATTAGTAGATGCCAATCCGCCCAGCGAAGTGACAGAAGGCATGACCGAGCGCCAATATCAAAAAATCTTAGTGCCCTATACCGCCAATACCCATGATGATTTAGCTTTAGAGCTTGCTCTACGTCTATTGTTTAATGACGATCAGCGATCTTTACATGTTTTACAGCTCTTGCCGTTATCTTTGACGGTGAGCGAACTGAGTTATGAAATGAACCAATCGATCGCCGACCTACCCAGTGATGTCCGTGCTCGGATCCATTTGGAGACGATCGCCAGTGAAAGCTTGATGGGCACTGTCATTACCGAGTCTCGTGATGCTGACTTGACTATTGCTGGGACTAGTCGCAACTGGGGAGTGCAGCGGAATACTTTGGGACGCTATACCGATGAATTGGCGCTGCACTGTAACTCGCCCTTACTGATTGCGCGTCGCCATAGTCAGCTCACTTCTCATTTGAGCTTTTTACGCCACAAAGCTTTGGCTTAGGCAATTTGGCGGAGTGGATAACCATAGCGCGATCCCCGTTCTCTTCCCATCCTGAAAAAATAGGTGTAACATCGTTTACATATATAAAAAATTCTTAAGAACACATCATGCAGCAATCTGTAGAGGAAAAGAACTTTACTGAGATGGTCTTGCTCGCTTCACACCAGCACTTAGTGTTATTGAACTTTGGTGCGCCTTGGTGCGGGTTGTGCAAAATCTTACAACCGCTGATTAACCGCGCGATCCCCACTTGGGAAGACCAAATTGAGGTCTTAAATATCGATGCTGATGATAATTTAAGGTTGGCTAGCACCTACCGCATTCGCACTTTGCCGACACTGTTGCTGTTTGCTAATGGTGAAGTAGTGCAGCGGTTCGATCGATTCAACAACCGTGATGATCTGCAACACAGCCTGGATAACATCATGATTTCCCACGATCGGATGTTGGCGTAAAGAATATTCTCTGCTTAAAGATTTGCAAATAAAGTATTTGATCTCCCCCCACTAACCCAGAGCTTGATTATGATAGTGTGGATGCTGCGCTAAGCTAGTGTCCACTTGAATTTTCATAAGCGAGCCGATGGAAGCACTCTACACATACGCCTGGTTAATTCCAGTTCTACCGCTCTTAGGAGCCATGCTGGTTGGTCTGGGGCTGATCTCCTTCAATAAATTTACGAATGGCCTCCGTCAGGTCAATGCTGTGGTGATCATCTCTTCGATCGGCGCAGCGATGTTGATGTCTATTGGATTGTTTTGGAGTCAGTTCCAAGGGCATCCCACTTATTTGTATTCGATCGACTGGGCGGCGGCGGGTAGTTTTCATCTGAAGATGGGCTACACGATCGATCATCTCACTGCTCTCATGCTGGTAATTGTGACCACTGTGGCGCTGTTGGTGATGATTTACACCGATGGTTACATGGCGCACGATAAGAGCTATGTGCGTTTTTATGCCTATCTGAGCTTATTTAGTTCATCAATGTTGGGGCTGGTGATCAGCCCCAATTTGGTGCAGGTCTATATTTTCTGGGAGTTGGTGGGAATGTGTTCCTACCTGCTGATTGGTTTTTGGTTCGATCGGCCTGCTGCGGCTGATGCCTGCCAAAAAGCTTTTGTGACCAACCGAGTTGGTGACTTTGGTTTGCTGTTAGGAATGCTGGGGCTATATTGGGCTACCGGCACCTTTGAGTTTGGTTTGATGGGTGAGCGGCTAGAGCAACTAGTGAGTTCTGGCGCAATTAGTAGTACTCTGGCGGTGGTTTTTGCCATTTTGGTGTTTATGGGTCCGGTGGCTAAATCAGCTCAGGCTCCTTTGCATGTGTGGCTACCCGATGCGATGGAAGGTCCGACTCCTATTTCGGCGCTGATTCACGCGGCAACCAT
>JANOXZ010000026.1:0-2594 GCA_031418695.1 Synechococcales cyanobacterium VAR_35_metabat_10 | reverse complement strand
GGGTCTTTGAGGGTGAAGTAAATGCCCGAGGGGTGTGATGTCATGCTGGAGACTTCCCCACTGACCCAAACTTGGCGCAATTGAGGGGCTTAGGTTAGGGCTTGTTCTATATAATGGGTGAGTCGTTCGACCGACAAGGGATACATTTCCAGATGATCTGGTCGTGCAGTCTGTGCTGTGATTAGCGGATTGGGCATTGTTAATCCCTGCTTGCATCTTTTAGGCCATTGTAGATGCCTAACGTACACCAGACACCAGTGTCAATTCTTTTTTATTTGCCAGATACTGGGTCAACTCATCAGATAAATCATTCTCGCTACGAGTTGCTTCCCACCTTCCAGAATCTGTGATTTCTCCATAGGCTGGTGAATACATTTTCAAAACCCACTCCCCTTGCATCAGATTCTCATCTTCCGACAACAACCCTTGGTAGAGAATGTTTCCCTGAAAAGCAGTGACGTATCGCTTGGAGAATTGAATATTGCGCCTGATCGCTTCCCCAGTTATCGTGGCTTCTCCGAGATTACCGTCGTCGAGGATATTCCCATTGAGAGCATTGCCACCTTGGGCGATCACCATTTCAAAGCGGGTCGGCGTGTCATCCTGCCAATAGGTTCCAAGCCAAGTCCCAGTTAGGTTTGCCATATAGCCACAAGGGAGAATGGTAGTGCGGTTAGGGTTAGATTATACTCCTACAATGACTTTGATATTTTTCATCTTCTTGGGGGTGGCTCTTTTGAAATCAGCGGTATTATGCCCCTGCAAGCGTTGTCAAAATGCCCATCTAATAAGATGATTTTGATTAGAAGATCGATCTTCTAATCACAGGAATAGGATAATTAGTTAAGATCCTCATTCCAAACTACTGAACAAAAATGCGGTCTCTACCTCATGGCAAAGTCGAATGTATTGAAGCCTGCACGTCAAATTATTCTATGGATTGCAGCTAATGCGGGAGGAGTTGGAAAAACTACTCTAGGCATCCATATTGGATACAAATTTGCTCAGATGGGATTGAATGTTCTGTTTATTGATTTAGATACGGCACAACAGGCTATCCCTTGTTTTCCAGGCATTCGCTTTTCCATAGAATTTGAAAATGCTTCCAATCGAGGGATGGCTCCATTAGATCTCTATCGCCCAAAACATCCTGCATGTAAAGATTTTCAGCCGATTATCAACTCACTTACTAAAGAATTTCAGTCAGCATCTAGAAGTTAGAAGATCGATCTTCTAACTTCATTATCACCACTTCCTCATCTTCGAGCAACAACTCATGGTTAGCAACAAACGTCCATCTGCCGCCTCATTTCTGTCCACCAGTGCAAAGGCTCATGATACTGAAAAGAATTTATTAGAGGCGCAAGAGAAAATCAGATCTCTCGAACAGGAACTAGCTTTGGCATCACAGAGGCTCCAAAATCAAGTAGGGCAAAACCAAGTGACTCAAGCACTGGTGCCCATCGATGATATTGCAAACCGCTCATATCAATCTAGAAGGGAAAAAGATCCTCAGAAATTTTCTGAACTGGTTCATAGTATTCAAACCTATGGATTCAGAGGTTCGATATGGGTACAACGCCTTCCAGATAAAACACTCCGATTAATTGCAGGGGAAACCCGACTAAATGCGGCAATTGCTGCTGGGCATAAAGAAATCCCCGCTGACATCATAAAAATTGATGACATCACCGCAGTCAAATTATCCCGAGTTGAGAATTCTCGCCGCAAAGATCTAAATGCTTTGGATGATACGGAAGAGCTGATTTATCTGTTAATGTTGACGCTAAAAAAAGACCGTGCCCAGACGATTGAGTGCCTATATCGTTATAAGAATGCTGCTGAAGGTAAGTCATCAATCACATCTAATGAGCGGGAAGCAATTGAATCCACATTCATAGAAGTAGCTCCTGATATTAGTTTGACAACTTTCATCACATCTCGACTACCACTGCTAAACCTTCCAGATGACGTACTGAAAGCTTATAACAGTGGCCAATTGGAATATACCAAGGCTATGATTTTAGGTAGAGTTCAAGAAGATGAAATCCGCCAAGAGCTAATTCAAGAAGTTGTAGAGACAGGATTATCACTTGCTGCCCTAAAAACAAAAATTAAGCCCACATCAGGGCGGACTGTTATTGATCGAGTGAAAAAGGTGCATCAACAAATTGATGCTTTAAACTCAAAATCGATTACCCAAATGTCTACAGAGCAACAAGAACATCTCAAAGAAAGTCTACTTGCTCTGAAAGCTTCGGTGCAGAAAAAACTTAAGGAATTCAGTTAACCGTAGGAAATAGCACCATGAGCAAAGCAGCATCCCGCTACCCCACCGACTGGAAAGAGATCGCCCTGACCATCAAAGAGCGCGAGGGCTGGCACTGTTACCGCTGCGGCATTCTGGGGCTACGTCCCGGTGAGAGACTGTTCTCACCGAAAGACAGGGCATATCTGATACAAGTTCACCACTGGGACTGTGACCCCGCCAACAACTGCTCAGAAAACTTGGTGGCGCTATGTACCGTTTGTCACTTGGGAATGCACCGAAAGCATCGCGGATCGATCTTGGAAGGACAAGGGGGACTCGCGTT
>JANOXZ010000025.1:0-11152 GCA_031418695.1 Synechococcales cyanobacterium VAR_35_metabat_10 | reverse complement strand
TATGTACCGAGCGCTACGAAGCTTTCTGGGCAGCCGGTAAAGCCAGCAGCATCAAGGTAGTTTCCTTGGATGACTTTGCGGTTAAGTACGCTAAAGGCGAAATCAAAGGTCCTAAAGTAACTGTTTCCGTCTAGTTTTTAGACCTAGTTTTGAAACCCCCGGCTTGACTGGGGGTTTCTTTTGACTGTGATTGTATTAAAATTTCTTTATCTTCCAACACATTTCTCTTCAAACCTTATGTCATTCTTTCGTCCTTTAATTTCATTCTTTTTGGTCTGTATTGCCGTGTTGGTGGTTAGCTGTAGCGACGGCAATGTGAAGGCTCCTACTTATTCGGCTGAAACCCTCACCAGAATTCAATTGGCCAGTGCGGGCGTAGAAAAAATCAAAGAGCGCCTACCAGAACTAGAGAGCTATATCGACAAGCAAGATTGGAATAATATCCGTTCCTTTATTCATGGCCCTTTGGGTGACTTGCGCACTCGGTTGGTGGGAATCTCTAAAGAGCTATTGCCTGCCGATCGAACCAAGTCTTTAGAGCTGGGCAAAGAAATATTTGGTCATTTGAACAAAATTGACACCGCAGCCGCTGACAACAACCAGACCATCGCCGCTACTAACTACACCGAAGCACTGAAAGATTTAGCGGCTTTCAATGATTTGTTACCAGCATTGCCCAAGGCCGCGATCAAAGAAGCTGTTGAAGCAACAGAATCTTCTATGAAAGCTCCTGGCAGCATGATGTAGTCGATAGCTTTTGGCCTGTTATACCAAACCAGTTATGGAGCGATCGAAATGTTAAAATCAAAACTCTTGTTGTCAGCAGCAAGAGTTTTGATCTGTCTGCAGTGGAATGATGAGTAGTAAAGACAATGCAATTACCCAGATTCATCTCAATACCAGAAAAGATGAAGTAGCGATAGCTTCGCTTGCACCGCAGGTGATCGGTGTCGAAACTGCTTTAATGCGATCGATCACCATGGGCACAGTCGCCGAAGTCCAGAAAGAACTATTGGCCCAACCAAACCTCTCTGCCCGCGATCAATATGAGCGCACTCCCTGGCTATTAAGTATTTACACTGGGGATATAGAAAAGGCAGAGATTTTGTGGATGGCGGCGATCGATCCAACTGATCGGGGACAGCATGGCAAAACTGCTTTAATGTTGGCAATCGAAAGTAATAACCGGGCTATGTTGACATGGCTATTAGCTAAAGGCTTTGATGTTGCTGAAGTTAATGATTCTGGTGAAACTGCTTTGATGTTTGCAATTATGCAAGATGCGGTAGATTTTGTGGCGATGCTGTTGCAGGCCGGGGCTGACCCTAAACAAAGGCCAGAGGATGCTCGAAGTAGTGTTTTCTGGGCAAAAAGTATTGCTGTGACTCGACTGTTGGTGGCTGCGGGAGAAGATTTTAATGGTATTAGTCGATCGGTGCGGCAGTTACTGACTAAGGTGAAGGCAACTACTTACCAAATATCGCCAGAACAGTATCGATCGGGTAAACAACGCCGTTTTGGTTTTACTAATCCGGAGTTGATGTCGGTAGATTTTTGGCGATCGATGGTTTGCAATAGAGTCTCTGCCTGGTCTGCCAGAATGGAGTTTAATGAGTCAGAAAATTTTGATAATCCCATTTGGTGCTTTTATCGCATTGGTCAAAGCCTGACGGAGTTACCCGATGGTCGCATTATTGAAATTGGCGGTGAACACGAAGATAGCTATGACCCAGATTTTTGTATTTACAATGATGTGGTGGTGCATGATGGCCAAGGCAATTTTCAAATTTTTGGCTATCCCCAAGCAGTTTTTCCGCCTACCGACTTTCATACGGCTACTTTGGTTGGTGACTATATCTATATCATTGGCAGGCTAGGTTACTATCAAGGTCGCACCTACCACCAAACTCCGGTTTATCGGCTAGACTGTCGCAGTTATCAAATAGAGCCAGTGATTACGACTAATAGTCCCGGCTGGATCTATGGGCATCGTGCTGAATATCTGGAGTCGGGGGTGATTGTGGTTGCTGGGGGGTCGATCGAAGATGCCAAAGAAAGTAAGGAGAACTTGATCGAATACCAATTAAATCTGGAAACTCTAACCTGGAAATAGTAATTTATGGTGATCATCGATTTGTGAAACAGTTTGAGATATTGATGAGTTATGATCCGATCATAAAATTCGTACCAACCATCATGGTTACAGCGATCGTTTCACCAGAAAAACTCCAAGTGCCAGCAGGTGCCGTAATCATGATGCGAGCAACCTGGCAAGACTATCAACAATTAATGGAACAGCGTGGCGATGGCTCCAATCCTCGCATCAAATATCGTCAGGACTCAGTGCTACTCATGTCACCAATGGCTGCCCATGGCCGCGATGCCAACTTATTAGCCGATATAGCTAAAGCCCTGCTAGATCACAAAGGCCGTGAATATGACTCATTCACGCCTGTCACAATGGAACTGCCCGAAAAAAGTGGTATTGAACCGGACTATTGCTTTTACATCGACAACTGGCCAGCCATTTCTGGCAAAGATCGCATCGACTGGCAGCATGATCCACCGCCCGATTTAGTAATCGAGGTCGATGTCACCAGTTACTCAAATGTAATAGATTATCTACCCTACAAAGTGCCCGAAATTTGGCTGTGGAAAAAACGACAGATCAAGATCTATCAATTACAGGGTGAAGAATATATTTTGCAAGAGCGCAGTCGCTTTGCGCCCTCGATCGATCTAGCCGCAGTGATGGAAACTGCCATACGAGAAACTTACGATCGAAACTCCAGCTTTGCCATTCGTAATCTCCAGCAGAGGTTGAATACTGGAACTATCTAACCACCGCATCTTCAACTTGAATGATGAATTACCCCAAAGTTTATGCTGATGATTAAAGCCGTTTGCGACTAATCAGTAGGTAATTCACCCAAGCGCTGCTGATACAGTGCCACCTGCAATTCCAGTTCTTTTACTCTTTGCGCCTCTCGATCGGCTCTTACCGCTTCCTCTCTAGCCTTAGCATCTGCTAGTTCTGCTCGTGTCATTTCTTCTCTAGCCTTTGCGGCTGCTAGCTCAGCTCTTTGATCTGCTTGAACGGTTAGTTCTTTTTGGCGATCAAGAGCGGCACTTTGTTCCTCTAGAGCAATATTTAGTTCTGCTAATGGCAATAATCTTTCACCATTGTCCAATCGATAAAAAGCGATTATCTTATCTTCCACCATCAATTGGAGTTGTAGAGGTGTACTTTGATTGTTGGTAATTGGAACATAGACTTGGTCTAGATCGCCTTGTAACCGGTATCCCCGAAGCTTTTCAGGAATCCATTCACCCCGGGGGTCAAACTGCCAATACTCAGTAACACCAAGACTTTCATAGAGATTTTTCTTTTCCCCATCATCTTTACTCTGAGTGCCGGGTGAGGTCATCTCGAAGATTACTGATGGTACCTGGCCTTCTTCCCAAATTTTATAATTGTCCCGCCCTCCGGGGGCGACATTAAAAATCACCATCACATCTGGAGCCACCCGTAGTCGCGGAAATCCGGGAGCATAATATAAAAATTGATCAGCCAACACAGTTGCTTGCTGTCCTTTGAGGTGCTGTAACAGCATCGCCAAGGTGGTCATAATTACATACAGATGATCGTAAGATTCAGCCAAGGGTTCTCCATCCGAACTAGGGTAGACAATTTCGGGGCGCGAAGTCTGATTAGCTAGTAATATGGCAGTCATAAAGAGTTTCTCTGCTATCAAGAATTGATCTTAGCAAATTAGTGCGGATCGACTTAATAAGTCACAATACATAGTCCGCCATAGGCTTTCACCCTTTTCGGGTAAGATTGACCATGGGCGCGATCGGTTTGCTGTCACCATAGGTGATCGAGTACAACGTCAGCGCCGACCAACCAGAGGCGCGAAGCACAATGTCCTTTTCTAAACTTTTAATAGCCAACCGGGGTGAAATAGCCCTGCGCATCGTACGAGCCTGTAGCGAAATGGGCATCGCCTCAGTCGCCGTACATTCCACCGTTGATCGCCAAGCATTACACGTCCAACTGGCCGACGAAGCCGTCTGTATTGGCGAACCCATGAGCAGCAAAAGCTACCTCAACATCCCCAACATTATTTCTGCCGCCATCACCCGCAATGCCGGTGCCATCCATCCCGGTTATGGATTTTTAGCCGAAAACGCCCGCTTTGCCGAAATCTGCGCCGACCATCAGCTCACCTTTGTTGGGCCATCGCCCTTGGCCATTCGATCGATGGGAGACAAATCCACCGCCAAAGACACTATGAAAAAAGTCGGTGTCCCCACCATTCCTGGCAGCGAAGGACTATTAGCAGATGCTGATGAAGCTTTGGAACTAGCCGATCAAATTGGTTATCCCGTAATGATTAAAGCCACCGCTGGTGGTGGTGGTCGAGGCATGCGGTTGGTACGGGAACGCTGTGACTTAGTGCGCCTCTATCACGCCGCCCAAGGTGAAGCCGAAGCGGCCTTTGGTAACGGTGGTCTATATATGGAGAAATTCGTCGAGCGGCCTCGCCATGTGGAAATCCAAATTCTGGCTGATAACTTTGGTAACGTGGTACATTTGGGCGAAAGAGACTGCTCTATTCAACGTCGCCACCAAAAACTCTTAGAAGAATCTCCTAGCCCCGCCGTAACCCCAGAAATCAGAGCCAAAATGGGAGTGGCCGCGATCGCCGCAGCTAAATCGATCAACTATACCGGCGCAGGCACCGTGGAGTTTTTGTTCGACGCCCAGGGTAACTTTTACTTTATGGAAATGAATACCCGCATCCAAGTAGAGCATCCCGTCACCGAGATGGTTACAGGCATAGACTTGATTGCTGAGCAGATTCGGATTGCTCAAGGTTATCCGTTGTCTTTTACCCAAGATCAGGTGATACTGAAGGGACATGCGATCGAGTGTCGGATTAATGCCGAAGACCCCGCCCACAATTTCCGTCCTCATCCCGGCAAAATCAGCGGCTACTTAGCACCCGGTGGTCCCGGTGTGAGAATGGATTCTCATATCTATACTGACTACGAAATTCCGCCGTATTATGATTCTTTGATTGGCAAGTTAATTGTGTGGGGAGTCGATCGACCAACGGCGATCGCCAGGATGAAGCGGGCTTTGCGAGAATGTGCCATTACGGGAGTGCCTACCACGATCGATTTTCACCAGCGCGTCTTAGAAAATCCTAACTTCTTGACCGGTGAAGTCTACACTAATTTCATTGAAGAAATGATGAGCAAGGAAGCCGGATTGGTTAGCAAAAGTGTGACCTCTTAAGTAAAACGAATTTATGCACTAGCCCACAAATAAGGCAGTTATCTGATGGTAGCACTACAAAATATCTGGGTGATCTATCGGCGAGAAATTAATAGCTATGCCCGATCGCCTTTTGCTTATGCGATCGCAGGCATCTTCTGGTTAGTATATGGCTTATTATTTTTTAGTACTCTTTATGAAAACATCGATCAATCACGGCTGATTGATGTGCGAAAGATTCAAGGCGAACAACTTCCCAGTTTTGATATGGCCTATGTATTTTTGCAGAGCTTTGTAGGCAGCATTCTGGGTTCCACCAGCCTCTTAGTCTTACCGATGCTCTCGATGGGGCTATATGCCGAAGAACGCAAACAGGGCACCTGGGAATTGCTAGTCACAGCGCCGATCGCCAATTGGCAAGTAGCCGTAGCCAAACTCAGTGGAGCCTTAACCATCTTTGCGATCATGGTTTTGCCTTTTTTGGGATTGGAAGCCTATGCGGTCTATGGAGTAGTGCCACCGATTCCACCGGGGATATTGTTGATGGGGCACTTTGGTTTGCTGTTACAGGCCGCCGCTATTTTATCTTTGGGAATGTTTATTTCAGCTTGTAGTAATAACTCGATCGTTGCTGCTATTCTGACCTTCTTTCTGGTAACAGCTTGGAACAACATCGATATTTTGGCCGATCGAATTCCTGGTATTCCTAGCCAGTTCTTAGCTAACTTTTCGGTAGTCAACCATTACCATCGCCTCTCCAGTGGAGTGCTAGACTCTGGCAGCATCGCTATTTTGGCAAGCTATACTCTGTTAGGGATTTACTTGACAGCTCAATCGATCGAGTTCAGTCGCGGTCATCGGTCTTAAAGCCTGAAACTACTTATGCAGCCAGCTATCAGCTTTGTTTTGAAATATCTCTATGTTCCCGGTGCCTTTTTACTCTCCATGGGAGTAATGATGGGCTTCGTAAGCGAACAGTGGTGGCCGGTGCCGGTGGTGACGATCGGGCTAGGAATTTTGGCGATCGGTAGTTGGTTAGGAATACTGATTCACCGAAAAGGCTGGTGGCAATCGATTGATCGGCGGATGATTTTGCAGACTATTGGGGTCTGTGGAGCGTTGTTAATTCTGAATACTTTAATTGCCAGCTACTCTTGGCGCTGGGATTTGACCGAAAATCAGCTTTTTACCCTTTCTAGTCAAACCCAACAAATCGTTGGCTCTTTAAAAAAACCCGTAAAAGTATGGGTATTTACCGAGCAAAAAAATTTGGCGAGTCAAGAAGTCCTCGATGCCTATCGGCGAATTAACCCTAAATTTAGCTTTGAGTTTGACAATTATGAATCAGCAACTGCCCAAAAATTCAAAGTTCAAGCCCCTGGTGAAGTTCATTTAATTAGTGGTGATAATAAGCAGATTTTACCCTCTTTGAATCCTGGTGGCAGTATTAGTGAAATGCAGCTTACCACTGGGATCGAGCGGTTGTTAGCCGGTCGCAATACCCTCTATTGGTTACAGGGACATGGAGAACCCGATCCACAAACTTTTACTCAAACTGCCAAGCTGCTAAGTGAGCGAAATTATTCAATCAAACCGCTGACCCTAGCTCAATCTATCCCAAAAGATGCGGCAGTGCTGGCGATCGTTGGTAGTCAAAAGCCCTTATTAGCGGCTGAAGTGAGTGAACTCGATCGATACCTTACCAGCGGTGGCCGCATATTACTTTTAATAGATGCCAAAGTGCAGGTTGGCCTAGATAAATTGTTAAAGAAATGGGGCATTGCGTTACAAGATCGTGTCGTCCATAGTCAGATTAAAACAGCCCAAGCACAGGTAGGAGTCGTCACTGACTACGGTGAACACCCTATTACTCAAAGCTTTGGTCAAAATATTTCTCTCTATCCGGCAGCGCGTCCTTTAACCTGGAAGAAAAACCCAGATCTGGAAGGACAAAGCATTTTAAACACCAATGTCGATAGTTGGTCAGCACCACCGGGCAATCCGCGACCAAAGTTTGATCCACAAATCGATCGACGGGGGCCATTAACGTTAGGAGTAGCTGTTAACTCCACCAAATCAAAAGGACGGTTAGTAGTCATTGGCAGTGCTCAGTTTGTTCAAGATGGCCTGATTAGCCAATATATAAACAGTGATGTGTTATTGAACAGCTTAGGTTGGTTAGACGATCGATCGACCCTAGCCATCCGCCCCAAAGAAATCACCAACCGACGCATTAACCCCTCTTTTTGGCAGACCCAACTCTTGTTTTGGATTCCGATCGGCGTTTTACCCTTACTTAGTTTTGTCGGGGCTGGACGACTGTGGTGGCGACAGCGGTAGTTTAGCCAAACGTTGGCGCAGGTCGTTGGTTCTGACTGCTACCGCACCAGCCGCTCGGGGTAAGGGCACTTGGGTATTTGGCCAAGTGGGCAGATCGTGACAAGTGCAGGATTGATTTTGGGGGAGGCCGACTGCGGGGAGAGGAATGGGCATAGTGCAGCGAGCGCAATCCACCACATCCCAGCGATCGGTCAAGAGTTCGGCAATGGTTTGATCGGTGCCTTCTAAGTAGGCATTGGATTGAGCGATGGTCTGTTGCCAGCAATCTTCAAACTCGATCGTGTAAGTATTACCCTGCAACACTTTTTGGGTAAAAATACTCTCTCGATCGGGCACCGTTACTTTTTTACCCAACTGAAACCAATGTGCCAGATATTGCCGAACTTCCTGAGTTGAAGCCATAGGGAGTTACCTGCGAATCAGCGCAGTATCGTTTGTTCCTATTATTATCGCAACAATTTTTTGCCCGAAGATAAACAATCCGCTTTGTTTAACAAAGGTTACTAATTTGACATTAAGATTCACGTATTTTTACGGAGTTAATCACCTCCATTAGATCATTAACCCAGCATTTGTCCGTAGAACTAGGGTTCCGATTTCCAAAAGAGGAGTGCCACGATGTAATTGATAGGATTCATTGATTTTCCTTCTGCACCCATTTACCCCCGTTTTCCATGCCACAACCCACTGCCCAAACCCAAGAACTACTCGAATTAGTCAATCGCTTGCGGCAAACGCCCCAGGCTGAGTTGAATTTATTGTTGAATTCTGGAGATCCCAAGATTGCTCAGGCTCTGCAACAGTTTGGAGTCGATCGCACTCTTTTGGCGCAGCAGTGGAGTACTTTGGTACCGGTAGCTCCTTTGGCTTGGTCAGCAGAATTGGCCGCCAGTGCCACCACCCACAACACCCAAATGATTGCGGCTGATACCCAGTCTCACCGTTTACCAGGAGAAGCTGACCTGTTACAACGAGCAATTAACGCTGGTTATTCTCCGACTAGAGTAGGCGAAAACATTTTTGCTTTTAGCGAATCGGTGCTGTTTGGTCATGCTGGGTTTGCGATCGACTGGGGTAATGATGCTCAAAGCATTGGCGGAATCCAGAACCCGGCTGGCCACCGGGAATTATTGCTCTCGGGCAGTTACCGAGAAATTGGGATAGCTATCACTGCCGAAAATGACAGTAGAACTCAAGTTGGACCACTGGTGATCAGCCAAGAATTTGGTAATCGGACTGCCCTAGACAACAAAGCTTGGCTCTTAGGCGTGGCTTTCCAAGATCTCAACAGCGATGGTTTTTATCAGGCTGGAGAAGGACTTGCTGGCGTTGATGTAGAGGTACGTATAGCGAATCAACCCAACAGCATTTCAGTGATCACTACCACTCTAGATGCTGGTGGCTATCAGACTTTGTTGAATCCTGGACAATATCAAGTAAATTTTTTAAAAAACCGGCAATTGCTCAGCAGCCAAACATTGACAGTCGGTACCAACAATATCAAAACCGATTTGAAACTAGCTGATCCCACAATCTCGATCAACAATGTTTCGGCTCTCGAAGGCAACGCCGGCAATACCACTTTTAATTTCACTGTCAGTCTTTCTAATCCCAGCCTTAAATTAGTGACTGTGGACTATGCCACAGTAGGCCAAACAGCTATGGCAGGTACTGATTTTGTCAACAGCAATGGCACTCTGAACTTTGCTCCGGGTGAAATCAGTAAAAATATTGCAGTATCGGTAATCGGCAATTTAACCATCGAAGATGCTGAAACTTTTATTGTTAACTTAACGGCTGCTGTAAACAGCTCAATTGTTCCTTCTTTTGCTCCGCAAGGTCTGGGCACAATTCTGCCTGATGATGTTCCTCCAGTTGTTAACCCACCAGTAGTTGTTGGCCCGCCGATTAGCACTCTACCCAAACTAGAAAGTTTAGTTGGCAATTTATTGCATGTCACTAACACCACTAGTGCTTTTAATCTGAAATTTACTCCTCTACAACGCCTAGGGAATGGCGCTGATGACCTAGGAGTATTTGCCGTTGATGATGACCTAGGTAAAATTGGCAATTTGTTACCTGGTCAAGATGGCTACTTAAAGGCTGCACTCGATCGATCTCAAACTATTTTCTCGACTTTAGGTGGAGCTTTTTTTGACTCCAATATCAGTCGTCAGCTTACTTTCCAGGCCGGTCAACGCCTCCAGTTTTTTGCTGTCAAAGATGACACGATCGACTCTGCCAAAGCCACATTAGCCTTGGGCGGAACCGTCAACAATGTAGTAATTGGGAACAGCAGTTTATTGCCGATTACGGCTGTTGGTGACAAGCTAAATCTAGCCTGGACTGGCACTAGTAGTAACCTGTTGCTGCAAGCGGAAGTATCGAATCAAGTATTACCTGGTACTTTCTTGCAAGATAAAGTAGATATAGTCAACCTGAGTAATCAGGCTGGTGCCTTAGCTGCCATCTTTACTGTCCAAAGTGATGCTTTTTACAAAAATACAGTGGGCTTTTACACGGTTGATGATGCTCTGACTGGACGAGTTGGCAATTTGTTACCTACCGATGCTGGTTATGCCCAAGCCGCAATCAGTCGCGCGGTGGCTTCGATCAACAGTGTTAGCGGCACCGCAGTAGTAAATAATCAGAACTTAACCGGCGGCACCATTTTGGCTCCATATATCATCGCTAATGGGGCAGCTACTTATTTCGCCTATATTGGAGCTAATTCCGACAAAGTAGACCACATCAAGCTCTTAGGTGATAACCGCTTTGGTTTTGAAGACTTAGCTGGTGGTGGCGATCGAGACTACAATGACGTGGTTTTAGGCGTGAAGTTTAGCTAATTTGCCCTAGTCAACAATAAAAAAGAGATTCCTAAAATGATTGGGATCTCTTTTTTATTGTAAAAGTAGCTTACGTTGTTGAAGAATCTGCCTCATCGATTTGCATCGACTGCAACAAATCCTGTAGGCGCATTCTTTCGATGTATGGCCACCCACCCTGAGATTCGATTTCCATCAACAGTGAATAGAGACTGTGACGACTTTGAGGCAAGGCTGGTTGAAAAAAGTCTTCGCGAATATGGCGATGCAGTTCTTCTAAGATGCGCAAAATTGCCAGCAACTCGTCAGTTTGCTGCTGATAATCAACAGCCAACTGTAAACCGATCGCGCTAATTTGCTGCAAACGCTCGGTCAGTGCAGCTTTAGACTTGCTCTCTTCTGTATGAGAAGTGCCAGTCTGAGTAGGGGTATTTTCTGTCTCCATTTCCATAGCAGCGGTTTTGTCAACCAAAATGTTACTTAAATTTACTTGTGCCAAATCGCGGCCAGATCGGGTAAGCGGGCGCAAAACTGCGGGCAACGCACTATAAAGCGCATGGGTAAGTGTACCACTCAGAGCCACTTTGTGATAAATAGATTAACTAGATATGGACTCAGGAAAATGAACTGGGGGAATCTGCTCAGAGTTAAGTCTCTCAGGTTTTCTCCTGTATGATTAAACCTATTTGCTCGCTGCAAC
>JANOXZ010000024.1:0-13543 GCA_031418695.1 Synechococcales cyanobacterium VAR_35_metabat_10 | reverse complement strand
CGTCGCTTGAATTGGTACCTTAAACTGATGACGAGGAATTAATTCTTTGAGCTTTTCGGTCATTGCCCGCCCAATGTTGTAAGCCTTGTCCCGGTGGACAATCATTGCCAAAGCATCTACCGGATCGCCGTTGATGGCGATATCTAGCTTGACCAAATTGTTTTCGCGGTAGCCAATGAGATGGTACTCCATACTGGCGTAGCCTTTAGTACGAGACTTCATTTGGTCAAAGAAATCTGTGACCACTTCGGCCAAGGGTAACTCATAGATCAGCGTCGTGCGACCTTTGCTCAGGTACTTCATATCTACAAACACCCCCCGCCGAGTTTGGCAGAGATCCATCAAAGTCCCCACATAATCTTCTGGGGTAATCATTTCTAGTTTGACGTAGGGTTCTTCGATCGAAGTACGGTGATTGTTATCTGGCAAGGTGCTGGGGTTATCGATGTAAATTGGCTCTCCGTTTGGCACATTGACTTTGTAAACCACCGAAGGCGCAGTAGTAATCAGATCCAGGTCGTACTCGCGTTCTAGACGCTCTTGGATAATTTCCATGTGCAGCAGCCCCAAAAAGCCGCAGCGAAAGCCAAAGCCCATGGCGCTAGAACTTTCTGGCTCGTAGTTGAGCGAGGCATCATTGAGGCGCAGTTTGTCCAGAGCTTCTTTGAGGTCGGGGTATTGGTCGGCATCGATCGGAAACAGTCCACAAAATACCATTGGTTTAGCTTCGCTATAACCGCCTAGGGCTTCTAGCGCTGGTCTGCTCACCATAGTAATAGTGTCACCTACTCGCGCATCGCCTACCGCTTTAATAGATGCGGCAAAATAACCTACTTCTCCGGCATGTAGTTCGTCCACCTGAATCTGCTGGGGAGACAAAATACCCAGTTCATCAATTTGATATTCTTTGCCGCTGGCCATCAGCCGGACTTTATCACCTCGGCTAACGCTGCCATCCACAACCCGGAAGTAAACCACCACGCCTCGGTAGGTATCGTAGTAACTGTCAAAAATCAGGGCGCGCAATGGTTGATCAACGGTGTCAGCAGGTGGAGGAACTAGTTCCACGATCGCTTCCAAAATCTCTACAATGCCAATGCCAGTCTTGGCCGAGGCCAAGATGGCATTGGAGCAGTCTAGGCCGATGGTTTCTTCTACTTCGGCGCGGACTCTTTCGGGTTCGGCTCCGGGCAAATCTACCTTGTTGAGAACGGGAATGATTTCTAGGTTGCTTTCTAGAGCCAAATATACGTTGGCGAGAGTCTGGGCTTCTACGCCCTGGGAGGCATCGACGATCAGCAGTGCTCCTTCGCAGGCTACTAAGCTGCGGGATACTTCATAAGAAAAATCGACGTGGCCGGGGGTGTCGATCAGGTTCAGGACGTAGAGCTTGCCGTCTTTGGCCGTATAGTTCATACGGGCAGCTTGCAGCTTAATAGTAATGCCGCGCTCCCGCTCCAAGTCCATGTTGTCGAGGAACTGTTCTTTCATTTCTCGGTTGCTGACTGTGCCAGTATCTTGCAGCAGTCGATCGGCCAGGGTAGATTTACCGTGGTCGATATGGGCAATAATCGAGAAGTTGCGGATGCGATCGACTGGAGTGTTGGTCATAGGAGCCTTGAAGGGTTAAAGCGCGCAAAATTTCACTACCCCCATTCTAGAGGAATCCTGGTTCCTGAGAACAAACGAAAAGCCCAACGACAACTCAAGCGCCGAACAAAACCAGGAAGTCCAGAGGTAAAACAGAAGCAAAACTCTCCAATGTCATAGTAGCAATCGAACTGGTAATTTGTGACAACTGATCGACTGGTTGTTAGATTTACACCCTTACTAGCCGATCGTCTTCAACAGAATCACGATCAACATCTACTGGCTCAGGCTCTTCTAAGACAATTTTTGCGCCTGTTGGTAATCTAAAAGGCCGACTTTCCCGCAGGGCTGATGTTAACTCTGTAGCAAAGGCCACCAAGCCCTTATAGGGGTCTTGATAGTGATCCATATAAGCTTTTCTGGCCACGGCTTCTTGGGGATTGTTGGCCACTACAGCTAGTAGCACTGGGGGGCTATAGTAGCGCACAAAAGTCTGGACACCGCCTTCGTCTAAGAGCCATTTAGAATACATTTCTTCTTTGGCTGGATAGAAATTTTTCCCGGCATTGCGGGCAACTACATCTGGCGATAGTTGTAAAATATCTACAAAGCTCTGTTGAGCCACAGGTTGAATGCGACCAATTAAGCGGGTGGAGATATTTTGTAAAATTTTTGGTCCGGCTTTAGATGTTGCTAGAGTATTGGGATCTTGGGCGGCTAGTAAGACTCTGATTCCGGCTTTGGCTCCGTTGGCAGTGAGGCGGGCTACCAGTTGACCGATTTCTGGCCACTCCAACAAGATCGAAAATTCATCGATAAAAAAGATGCTTTCGGGATAGCTGAGGGTGCGACGGAGAGCGGCGGAATAGGCAGCTAAAGATAATACGGCTGCATCGTCGCCATCGCTTAAGCCACGCAGGGCGAATACTAGCAGTTTATTATCGGTGTCGAAGGTGGAAGGACGAGCGATCGATCTACCCACCCGGGAGCTAATCCAAAACTGTAGTTGTCTTTTTATTTGATTAATTGCGGTTTCGGTGTTGGTATCTTCTAGAACCTGGTGGGGTAAATAGTCTAGGCCGTGCTTTTCAAAGAATTCTAAGAAAGTAATTAAGGTGGGGGTGTTTTCCCAGGCATTAGAGCCTCGGCCTTCGATGCGGGCTAGATCGTAGCGTTCTAAGATTTCTGGTCGATCGAAGAATTGATCGATGCTGGGCACTAAGACCGATCGAATGGCTTGTTTGAGCATCCGATCGGCGGTAGTTTGGGCTTCTCCGGCTCCAAAGACCATCATCATGAGGGCGGTGGCTAAGAATTCTTTGTAGTCTACCATTCGCTCTTGGCGCTGTTTAGGGTCAAAGGATGAGAGGTCGGGGAGTTCTAGCAAGTTGTTGGCTTCTTTGCCGATATCGAAATAGGCACCGCCCATGTAGTGAGTAAAGTCTTTGAAGGTAGATGCTGTATCCGAGGGAGGGAAATCCATGATAATGACGGGGATATCTTGCGCCATGGCAGGTACCAACATGCCTGCTACCATCACCGATTTTCCGGCGCGGGTGGTGGCAAACAAAGCTATATTGCGATGTTGTTGGTAAAGATCTAAGTGTAGTGGTACGCCGCCTTCGTCGCTAATTAGTTCTAAACCTTGCCGATCGATGCTGGAAGGTTGGACGAGAGACATAAACGCGGGGGCTTCGCCGGTGAGGTAAATGAGTCGCCGATCAAAGGGGGCGGCAAGCATTTTTTCCCAGGTGGTGGGGAGGGTTTGCAGCCACATTTTCCAGGCGTATTCGCATTCGCGATCGACCCAGGCGGGACGGCGAAAGCAGTTTTGCAGGTAGCGACAGGCGGAGTCTAGTTCGTTGAGGTTGGGGCGATGGACTACCATCATGACGGCGACTTGCAGGGGTAAGGAGCCTTCGTAGAGGGCTTCTTGAGCGGCGATCGATTTCCGTTGGCGAATGGAGGCTCCTACGTCGATGTTGGCGCTGCGGGCGGAGTTGTTTTGGGCGGCGATCGATTGGCGCATCACCCGGCTCATATTTTCTTTAATGATGCCGTCGTTGGCGCGGGTGAGTTGGCAGAAGCATTCGGTGTCGGTGACGTTGTCGCGGGCGAAGATATCCCAGAGGTAGCGGAGTTCGGATTCTTTGCTAGACCAGCCGCCCGGTTTATCGACAAAGAGAAGGGGGGCGGCGTATTGGCCTTTGACATGGACGAATGATCGATCAGCGAAGGGGACGCGGTCTTGGTGGGGAAAGAGGTGGGTGGTGAGGTGCAGGTCGGAGTTGACTGTTTCGGTGATTTCGCTGCCGTTGTAGGTGGTTAATTGGGGTATCACGGGTGGGGCTTCGGTGTTGAAGCGTTCCCAGAGTGCTGCCCAGAGCTGGTCGGCAGACATGGGTTCTACCGATAGCCCCATTTTGGTGGAGATGAGCTGTTCCCAACGTAAGAAGCCGTCGGTGAAGGCGATGTCGAGCATTGCTTCGTATTCGGCTTGCTGAATAGATCCGGCGGTGCCGGTGAATTGCTGCCAATATTTTTCGCCATAGGCTAAGATTTTTTCCATCCAGTCGCTGGCATCGACGGTGTTGGGGTCTATGGTGTAGGTGACATAAAAACGCAGGGATTTGGGTTTACGCAGGCCACGCTGGGTGAGTTGTTCGATACGTTTTTTTTCGGCGAGGAGTAAAAATTGAACGCGGGGATTGGTGCTTTGACTAATAAGATCGGAGATTTGGGTTTGGCGGGCTTCGTCGCTGGAGAAGGAGCTGAAGTGGATGGTGAATTTTTCGCCCGGTATAAGGTCTTTGAGTCCGTTTTCGATGCCGTCAAAGATGGGGTCGATTTGACTGTCGCGCAGGGTGCTGTGGATGCCTTTGGTTTCAAAGCCAAAGACGAATTGGAAGCTTTCGGTTTTGCTGTTGCCTCGGCGCAGAAGGTAGGCGGCGGTGGTGCGATCGCGCATCTCAAACTTGACTATTGCTTCACAGGGTATTTCGTTTTCAAAGGGCAGTAGCCGTAGCTTTTCGTTGCCGTTATCGACGTTTTGGGGTTTTTGTTTGGCAGTAAGTTTCATGGTGAGCGATAGTTATTAAGGGATTTAGTTGCTTGCTACGACACTCTGTCTAGGTGTTGCGATCTTTTCCTTTGACTGTCGTTTTAAATATCTGAAAAACGCTGAATAGTAAGTAAATTACAAATAGTATCTGTAGCGTGTTGATCACCAGAGCAATTAACTCCGCCGATGAAATTCTGCCTGCTCTGGCAACAGCTATTGAAATGACGATTGAGCCAACCAGACAAGCTGTAGATAGCATTGGGCTCTGGAGCTTACGATGCAGGGGACTAGACCAATATCTAAAGGAGTGTTTTGACATAAGCTGGTAGAAAACACGTAATATTCTTCCCACACTATAAAAGATGGTCTGCTATGCTGCAACCGCATTCATGGGGATCGCTGTTGCCGGTCAACATTAATTTTTATCGATCAATTTAGGAGCCTTGATCTCTTAAAGCATCGCCCATCAAGGGTTTCAAGGTAAATGGCTTGGCGGAAGGCGAATATTGATCGATCTATTTCTGAATAGATTTCCTTAACATGCGTTTGCCAGCAAGAAAACCTTTTCAGCAAAGGGTTCCAACTCCTCAAGGATGTCTTCTATAGATATATTGTTACTTTTTAATAAGAAATTCTCTTGAAAGTAAATATTAATAAAACATTAAGATTTGCAGAATGTAAAATTAGCGGTAATCATTCATTCAATAAGTCTTTTGATACCCATCTAGCCCTCCTGCGTGGAGAGTTGCTCTTACCTGACAATCTTTTTGGTTTTCAGTGGCTTCTCTATTACGGCATGAGGCTGACCCATCTTAAAGTTATCGGTGAAGTAGACAACGGCTACGCTGCACAATGAAAAGATAGTGGCGGTAGCAACAATTATCAAAGCAACTTGCTACCATAAACTACTAATACTCATCATATTTTTCTTCGTAGGCTACAGTATCACAAATTTTTGAGATTTTCGCTGGGCAATCTGTTTTCTTGAGTTTGTTACCACCAACTGTCAAGTAAGCCAATTTACTTAGTTCAGATAAAGGCTTTAAATCACTGATTTTGTTCCGTTCAAGGCCAAGAGCCTGTAGATTGGTCATTTTAGATAAAGGCTGGATGTTAACAATCCTGTTATGACCTAAGTTTAGAATACTTAATTTTTTCAGAGGGATTAGCGACTGTATCTCATTAATTTGGTTATTGGTAAGATCTAAATACTCCAAATTGATTAACTTCGTCAGATTTGTCAAATGACTACTATTGATTTTGTTACTGGCAATACTTAATGATTTTAAGTTTACCAAGCGAGACAAACCATTTGTATCTTTTACTTGGTTGCCATCGATTTTTAACTCTTCTAAATTAGTTAATTCAGACAAACCATTAGTATCATGAATATTGTTGTGGCTCAGGTCAAGGCTGGTTAGGCGCTTTAGGCTAACCATGGGAGCTGTATTGGTTATTTCATTATTAGCAATGTAAAGAAATCTCAATTTCTTGATCTCAGACAAAGAAGTTAAATTCTTTGTACTATCACTAATATTTCCAATTATATTGTTACTAAGTGTTAATTTGTTCAGTTTATTTAACTTAGATAGTGAACTAACATCACGAATTTTATTTTTGCTTAGGTCAAGGATTTCTAATCTGTCGAGACTAGCCAAAGGGCTGACATCACTTATATTGCTTGATGAGATCCTAAGCTCTCTTAAATTTTTTAGTTTGGCTAGTGGATTTATGTCTGTAATAGCACTGCGTTCAATATAAATCTTTGTGAGATGGCCAAAATCAGTCAGAGGATCTAAGTCAACTATTTTACTTTCGTAAAAGTACATCTCGTTACTACTTCTTAGGTTGGAATCAGCCTTTTCGCAGTTACTAGTTTTACTAGCGATCAAAAGAGATTCAACTGTTATTTTTTTTGCTGTGGGCAAGGCTTTTATATTCTTACACATCCGGACAAATTCTGTTTCTGCAGATGCTACTTGTGAGGCTAGAGTAAGTAGCATTAAGTTGGCAAATGCTATCGTAGTAATCATTGAGACAGTCGACAATTTGGGTGACATGAATACGGTACTGGGTTTTTTGGAAGTTAGTTAAATGCTAACATAATTAATATTTGATTACGGTATGATTTCAAGGAGAGTATATCATTTTATAACGACTGTTTTCTTGAAACAGCAAAAATATCGCACCTGTACAATCCCAAGTAAGGGAATAATAGCAAGTGCAATATAGTAACCGTAATTTAAGTTTTTGTCCATTTACGACACAAGCTGTTTATCCTTACTTATAGTATTAGTATTGTTGTTGATAGTTGAAGTCACTTGCATTAAAGCTGTTGCAAACTCTGAGCTACTGACTTGAGGAAGCTGATCTTTTAATGTTTTAGGATCAAGATTGTTTTCTTTCCAGAATAGCATCACAGCCTTACCCAAACCTTCGAAAGTTGTAACATCCAGTCCGTACTGGTGTTTCACTTCATCGCAATTTTTCCGAAGTAATTCAACTACCTTTGATACATCAGTAGTGTTGTTTTCTTGAATGTTGTTTCCTTCATAGATTTTCGGGAGATTTGTAGTAGTCTCATTATTCAGCGCTATATCTAAATCATTGGCCACAGTGTTAGTGCTTTTATTGGTCGAATCACTGCTAGTTTCCTGAGATGACGTTGAATCATTTGTCAAATCACTGCCGATTTCCTGAGATGACGTTGAATCATTGCTGATTTCTTGGGATGAAGTTGCTTCATTCGTTGAATTACGGTTAATTTCTTGAGGTGACGTTGCTTCATTCGTCGAATCACTGCCGATTTCTTGAGATGAAGCTGCTTCATTAGTTGAATTACTGCTGATTTTTTGGGATGATGTAGCTTTACTGATAGCCCCATTTTCGACGGAGTGATTATGTTGATGATCGCTATTTATTTCGTCTTTGTATGCAGTAACATCAGTGGTTTTATTCATTGAATTACTGCTGGTCTTTTGAGATGATGTTTCTTTGTTACTGAATTTTCCACTTTGGAGATCAGTAATGTATCTTGCATATTCTTTGCTTTCCATTTCCACATGAAGATGGATAGCACCTGGCGCGCCCGAGTCACCCTGAATCCCTAAAACTGTTCCTCTTTTGATTGTGTCGCCAGTTTTCACTTTTGTTGATGCAAGATGTGCGTATCTAGCTATGACTTTGCCTTCCCCCCCTGGCGCATCTTGAATTTCAACATAATTTCCATATCCTCTTCCATTTGCTTTGATATCACGCTTTACAACAGCATATCCAGAAACACCTGAAGGAACACCTACGTTAAATTTGTCTCCTTGCTGTAGAACCAAATCTTGCACAACTCTTAATTTGCCACCATCAGCGCGAGTTCTTTGAGTTTGGCCATCAATTTCAGTTGTTTGATAATTGCCTCCACCATGATGTGGAGATTTGATCTGACCATATGATGTTAATTTTTGCAGGCCACCTTTGTTGCTGCTGTAAACGTTGTATTTGCTCGTCAGGGTAACATCTGATTCGGTACTGTTGTCACCATTCTGGTTATTTATTTGTGTTTTTTGATTGTTGGTCAATTGCTGTGTTGTCATATTTTCTCCTTTTATATGTATGTATTCTCAAGAAATGGTAACGAAACAAAGCTGTTAATCTAGCTGTATTTTCGCTAGAAGCAAGGCTAGAGTGGAAACAAATAATGACTTTATTAGATCCTGATTTCCAAATGATTACAACTTGCTAGCTTTGCATAACAAGTTGTTTAGTCTTTATTGTTTCTGTGACATTGGTGTTCGCTAATGCTGCTGAAGCTGTATCAAGCTCTGAATCTTTCATGTTGGGGAGTTGCTCCTTTAAAGTTTTGGGGTCTAAATTATTCTCCTTCCAATACTGCATTATAGCTTTACCTAAGCCCTCATTAGTGGTTACATCCAATCCATACTGCTGTTTTACTTCAGCAGCATTATTTTTGAGTAAAGTCACCACTTTTGGCAAATCTGTGACATCATTTGTTTGACTATTACTATTCTTTTGAGATGAGCTATCTACAGCAGAATTGTTGCTATTGCTAGCGCTACTAGCCTCACTTTCGATGCTGCTTTTCTGTGTACTATTTACGGTTTTAGAACTAGCATTACTAGCAGAAGCTATTTGAGTGCCAGAGTATTCATTTGTAGCCTCTGCTGTTTGATTTGTATTTTGATATGAAGTTTTTAGTGCCCCTTGTTTTGTTGGCTGTACTAACTGCTCAGCAGCAAAAGCTTCTTGCTCTTGAGGTAGTGCTTGATATTTTGCATAAGCATCTTTATAGACTGTAACAGCCTGGTCTATATCCTTTTGCGGGTATTTACCCGGATTTTTTTTAATAGTATTAATCGTTGCTGTGGCATCTTCTAAGTACTGATAATATGCATCACTGTACTGATAGTTTTTCGTTTCCCTGATTCCTTGTGCATTTACTCTCTCGTACGGAATAACATTTGTTTTGTCATACCGAGATTGATAGATGTTTTGAGCTATTTGAAGTTGGTTTTGAGTTAATGGTATTTGATTTTTGGTTTTAACAGAATCTTGAACAGATTTTACTGCTTTATCGACAAGGCTACTGTCAATTCCAGTACCAGCTTTAATATTTTTAGCAGTATTAGAAATAGCAAGATACCGAGCAACATTGTATGCTTGTTGGTGATGAACAGCCTCATGGAAAAAAACACTAACAGCTTCAGATGACAAATTTTTACCGCGAAGAACTGTATCGTTGATTTTCATTGTGGAACTGCTTGCCAGGTACTGACCTAGATCACCGTTTGAGAGACGTAAGACTTTGACTTCTCTAATGGGTGGGATTCCTGCTGCCGCTAAGGCTTTATTCACGGCTTTGCGTAGTGCTTTCGCACGGCCTTGAATATCTGTCGCAGTTATTTTAGCAACTTCTTTCTTAAATACATTTGCAGCAGCAGTAGAGTTCAAGCTATCGGTGATTGGTTTATTCTGTTCAGTTTTAGGCTTAGCAGCTACTTCAAGGGTCTTTGTCGATGCCATGATTTTCTCCCGTTTTTTGTTAATGATTCAGCTAAGTATTGATCGTCATGAGCCAATTTTAATATTAAAAACTAAAGTACTACGTCATTGAATATGACTGTTATCTCTGCGACATTTTCATTTTTAACATCTACTGGCAGAAATCTGTCTTCAGTTCTCTCATACTCAACGTGTATCTCACAGTCTTTTTCTACACCGTCATACATCACCTTGATATCGAAACGTACAATCTCAGGAACAAAAGGACCATTTGCAGGAGTATGTGAATACTCGCCAAACTCTTGTCGCAATGCTTCAACCGAAATTTTGCCAGGTTTTGGAATAAAGTTCACGGTGTCGGCTGCTAATGGATGTTCGCTATCAGTGCTGACATTAGTGCTAATGGTTTTAAGGTTGCGGTTGAATGGCTCTACCTCGTTAGCATTCAGCGGTTCTTTAGCAGGAGTTCCAAATTTAGCGGCAACATCTTCAGGTCTGATAGATTGGGATACAAGATAAAGGCAAGCTTGTTTGATATCTTTAATAATGGCGGTTTCAGATTCATTCATGGCTTCAGAAGGGATGCTACGTTTTAGTGTCACTTGCTTTGCTTGTGTTGTCATAGTGTTGTAATGAGTAATAGTGACCATAGATAGAGTTACTGTGGCTAAAGTTTTTATGACTGTCAATGCTTTTTTCATAAATAAGTAGCCCTGTAATCTCCACGATAAGAAATGCTGGATTGGTAATTGTAAAAAGCTTGAGGCTGATAATTATCCTGCCTACACTATAAGAGATGGTCTGCTATGCTGCAACTGCACCCACGGGGATCGCTGTTGCCATCTAACATTAATTCGAGCGATCGGTCAGGAATTACAATCTCTGAAAATATTGCCAGGTAAGGATTTCGAGTAAATATTTTAATTGAGAGCTGATATTGATCGGCCTACTGCTGCTTAGATTTTCTTGGTCTATATTACTGAGCAGTGAAGCCTTATAAACAGGGACTTGTGGCGATCAAAAGTGTGCTTTCCCAACCTCTGTAAAACAGAATGTTACTTTTTGATAAGATTATTCTCTCAAAAAGAAAATATTAACAAAAGATTAAATATCTGCAAAATGTAAAATGAGTGCCAACTATTAACTTAAGTGAGTATTGTGATTCAAATATTGTCGGGTTGCATATAGCAGTCATAAATATTTTAGCGAACTAAAGTGGGTTATTCCCAGCTTAGTTGACATTTAACAGAGCAGTCCAGAGAAGGTAGAAGGATATTTATGTGTATGTCCATTAGAAACAAGGATTAAACAAGGTTATTAACCTAACGGTGAGTCCGACCAAAAGCAGTGCTGGAGTAGTAGCGACCTAACGACTTTATTAGATCCTTATTCCTAAGTAATTAAAACTTGCTATTTTTGTATGGCAAGCTGCTTGGTTTTTGTTGTTTCTGTCGCATTGGTGTTCGCTAATGCTTTTGAAGCTGTAGCAAGCTCTGATTCTTTCATGTTGGGGAGCTGCTCCTTTAAAGTTTTAGGATCTAGGTTGTTCTCCTTCCAATACTGCATTATGGCTTTACCCAAGCCCTCATCAGTGCTTACATCTAATCCAGACTGCCTTTTCACTTCAGCAGCATTGTTCTTGAGTAATGTGACCACTTTAGATACATCAGTCTTAGAATCTGTTTCTTGAGTAGTAAGATTCTGATCTACCGAGGAGCTTAAATTACGACTATTTGTTGCAGTTGTAGTTTCTCCATTAATTTGCTGATAGTTTTCGGTGATATTAGATGCAATAGATTGATTAGTTTGTGAGTTGTTAGCTGATATTTTCTTACCATTATCTCCTAATTGTTTTAATCTCTCCTTGAACGCATTATATTGAGTACTAGACATCTTCTGCTGTCGAATTGTTGCTGTATTCCCATCAGGCGATATCTCGATTTTTTCCAGGGAATCACCTTAGTGCAATATTTATTCGTAAAGTAAATAACAAAGCACCATCTGTGTTGTACTTTCTCCCGCGCACAAGCCATCCTCATCTCTAAAACTTATCCTTTCTACTAAATCTTTTTCATCAAAAAGAACTTGTAATCCTATTCCTGAGCGAGCAGGAGTATACACCCAGAAATTCATTTCATCCCTGGATTTCCCAGATATGAGAGTAAAAAAGTTATGCTCTTCACCTAAAAGGTTTTTAACCTGTTTTTTTGTTGTTCCTTTTGTAACTTTTTCGATATTTGCCTCAAGCCTTATGGTTTGGCTCTTGCTAGACCCACTAGACCACCAAACCTTAAAGACTACCAATGAAGTTACTGTGAGTAATATCAGCAACAGAAATGAATATAAAAGATGCTTCAATTAGATACTCCAAGTTGATTGAATGAAGGTTAGAGTCTCTTTTAGGACAACAATGCGGGGCAAATGCATCAAATTTCCGAAAGGAGCAACTATCTAAATGCCGTTTATAGCATTATTTACTCTTTAGGCATATTCTAACACCTACTTTACCCAGTTTCGCCTATGATTCCTTACTTTTTTTGGTTTTGTCTTGGTCTGATGTGCTAGTGCTACCGCCGTCTTTGCTGCTCGATCGGCTCTTCTGCCGATAATGCACCTCCTCATCCCCTAAATAATCTGAAAAATACTTAGCCGATTCATACTCGCCAGGGTTAAAGATAAATTTAGTATTGCACCCTGACAAAATCGCTCGTGAATTCTCTTTACCATAAGCCTTCTCTAACTGAGTCATATTTTGGTATCCTAATACACCACAGAAACCAGCCGATCGACTTTCATTCAACCAATTCACCAAGGATGGCAATGATAATGTTGGTAACTCATCTAAAAACACTGCCAATGGGTCAACCCGTTTCTTGGCAATATTTCTGGTCACAACCATGTGTAAAACTGTGGCCAAAATCGGTCCGATGATATCACGACGATTTTGATCCATGCCGAAGATGATCATTTGTTTGCCTTCGAGATCTAGCGGGATTGTGGATTCGCCGCAGAGGCAGGGCAGGATATCTGGTGATACGAAGTTAGTGAACATCAGGGAGGCGATCGCGGCCACGCTGGCTGCTGTTTTCTCTGATTCCCGCATGGACATGAACTGATCCCAGCTTGTTCTCACCCAGGGGCTGATATCGGCTGCTTTTACTCGATCAATTAAATCCGTGGAATCTAAAGCCAGAATCTTCTGACAGGTCAAAAAGTCTGGATATTCGCTGAGCTTGGCTAATTGCAATACAGCTTTAATTAATTGATCCCCAGAAAGCTGGAAGAAGGGGTCTTCACCGCCTTTGCCACCATTTAAGCTGAAGTTACTATTTAAAACTTTGGCGATTTGTCCGGCTGTTTCGGAATCGTCGGCAGATTTGAGGAAATCTAGTAGGTTGCATGATTCGGTGCCTTCAAAGCCCGGTGCGAAGATGCGCACATCGTAGCCACGATTACGGGCATAAGCGGCGTGGATTTCGGCTTGGCCGCCAGGGAATTTGAAGTCGTAGAGGCATATTGGGAAGCCTTGGTCAATGACCGATCGAATCATGGGATCGATCACTGAGAAGGTTTTACCGCTTCCTGGAGCGCCGCAGACTGTGGTGCCACGTTGACCATCAGGAATAAAAATAGTGTTGTCTTGAGGCTTTATATAATATCGCTTTACTATTTTACCGTCACGCTCTTGAGGTTTGGTGAGGGGTGTAATTATTGGGGTGTTAATCCAAGTGGTTAAACCATCACGCTTGCGCTCGTTGATTTGTTTGATGGCTATTTTACCAGCGGCTACTTTTTCTTGATCTCTTGCCCAGCGGGCACTGGCCATCAGGTCTCTTTTCTTGCCGGGACGTAGTATGAAGTAGCCGCCAATGGCGAGGA
>JANOXZ010000023.1:0-2503 GCA_031418695.1 Synechococcales cyanobacterium VAR_35_metabat_10 | reverse complement strand
ATAGCAGCAACAGCTTTCGTATTAATGTCTACCAAGCCGTCGGCCAAATGATTAAGAAAAATCCCCTACTGGGCATCGGTTACGGCGATCGAGTCTTCAAAAAGGTCTACCCCATCTTCCAGATCAACCCCAAGTTCAGCGCTCTCAGCGCCTACTCTATCTATTTAGAAACCATCGTAGAAATGGGTTTCTTAGGTTTAGCCTCCTTCCTCTGGATCATGTTCGTTTCCTGGCTCAACGGCATTCTTCCCATGCCCAGTCTCCGCCAAGCCCAAGATCATCAATACTTTTGGTTATTGGGTGCTTTGGCTGGTTCGATCGGCCTCGCCGTCCAAGGCTTCTTCGACACCGTCTGGTATCGCCCCGATATCAATATTTTGTGGTGGATGTCGATCGGTATTATCGCCAGCTTCTATTTCCCCAAACTCACTGCCCCCAAACCCCCCGAGCTATTAACCGAAGCTCCGTAATTTGCCATTCGATCACTCAAGAAGTAATGACAATAAGGTTCGCTCAATCTATCAAGAATTTCGCTGAATCGGGTGGTTGAATTGATGACAAAGAGAGATCTGTTTTGCGCTCCGGCTCCCCTTCTCCCAAGCCTGGGAGAAGGGGCTGGGGGATGAGGGGTCTTTCAATGCTATCTCTGAAGTCTTATACTATAGGCTATCCCCGTTCTGAAGCGCCTTTCACCAGATGACTGAGCCGATCGAAGTATTTATTTCCTACTCCCACCAAGATGATGAGCTACGCCAAGAGTTCATCAAGCAGTTGAGTAGCCTGACGCGCCAAAAATTAATAAAAACCTGGGATGACCGAGCGATCGATGCCGGTGCAGAGTGGGCACAAGAGATCGCCCAAAATTTGGAGCGAGCAGAAATCATTTTGCTGTTGGTGAGTGCCAACTTCATGAGTTCTGACTATTGCTATGGTACCGAGCTGACCAGGGCATTAGAAAGACATCAAGCTCAGACGGTGCAGGTGATTCCGATAATTATTCGAGCTTGCGATTGGCAAGAATCTCCTTTGGGTCAACTGCAAGCAATTCAATCGGTGGCAAGTAGCCGTAATCAATATGACAGAGATCATTCTTGGGTTGAGGTGATCACCGAAGTTCGTAAGGTTGCCAAGCAAATCAGAGATCGCAAGATCTTGGCTGCGCAACAACAGGCCAAGTTGCATCAGACATTTCGAGATAAAGCTCTGGCGATCTATCAAGATTACTATCAGGACGGTGCTCTGTCGGCTGCGGCAAAATCTTTGCTCAAAAAAACCTGGAAAGATTTGGGTTTGGATGAAGCCTCCGCCCAAAAGATTTTGCAGCAGGTCGAAGAACGTCAAGAGCATTTGGCAGAATATCGATCGGCATTTGTCGCTGATCTATCCGCACAAGGCACTTTAACTCCAGCACAGCGGCAGTCTTTGGGCGAATTGCAGGATGCTTTTGGTTTGGGGGATGCTGAAATCAAGCAAATCGAAGAGCAAGTTCTGGCCGATCGCCAACCGTCTTTGGAAGACAATCGATCGCCTGAAATACCTACTGTTGATGCTCAAAAGACCATTAATGTTTTCTCAGTAGACTTGGGATCTGGGGTATTTTTGGAAATGGTGAAGATCCCTCGGGGCAGTTTTCTCATGGGTTCACCAGATGGTCAAGGAGATGACGATGAGCGTCCACAGCACTTAGTGACGGTGCCAGAGTTTTTTATGGGCAAATATCCGGTGACTCAGGCGCAATGGCGATCGATCGCTGCTTTACCCTCGATCGATATTTCTCTGGAGCTAAAGCCTTTCTATTTCAACGGAGCTAATCTACCAGTAGAAACTGTTACTTGGTATCAGGTGGTAGAATTCTGCCAGCGTTTATCTCGCTTTACATCTGCCGAGTATCGCTTACCGAGTGAAGCTGAATGGGAATATGCCTGTCGGGCTAATACTAAGACCCAATTCTGTTTTGGAGATGTTTTAGATGCAACTTTAGCTAATTTCAATAGTAATGTTGGGCAAACCACCGTTGTTGATACTTATCCAATCAATGCTTTTGGTTTATGTGACATTCACGGAAATGTTTTGGAATGGTGCCAAGACCATTGGCATGAAAACTATCAAGGAGCACCTACTGATGGATCGGCTTGGATCAACCATATGGTCATTAATTATTCTAGAATACTGCGCGGTGGCTCGTGGGTCGTCATTCCTAATATTTGCCGCTCGGCTTATCGATCCAGGGGGCACGTTGAAGATCACGGCTATGGCTGTGGTTTTCGATTGGTGTGTTCTTCGGAGAGAATTCTGTAACTTTCTGTTCTTTTCCCCTCTTGCACTTTGAGTGCTGAGCGCATTCAAAATTTTTTTCCAAAATCTGTCATGTGAGAAGTACAAAAGTTTGTAGACCTCGCTGGAGTCTCATGAGTGCTTATTGGATCGAGGATCGCACAAACATAATTGGATCGACCATAAACCTAAAAACACGAGATCGATCGAACAGCGTTGTCGCGCAGTT
>JANOXZ010000022.1:0-2112 GCA_031418695.1 Synechococcales cyanobacterium VAR_35_metabat_10 | reverse complement strand
TCTCGTTTCAAAAATGTAGGGTGGGCAATGCCCACAGACCATTTACAGCCTAAGCAAAAAGACTTTACACTGTTCGGTCTCTATACTAATCGATCGATATTAACACTTTAGATATTTATATTACTAAATCGAAAATGGTCTGTGGGCAATGCCCACCCTACAAAAATACCACTGCCTCTCCATCGTCAAGCGTGTATAAATCTGGTTCGTACGCCAGAAAATCAAAAGCTCCGCCTATCTGAGCTAGATTCGCAACCTCCTGCAAGCAAGGACAATCCAACTTTTCCGAGGTATCTGCTTCGCCAATTAGAGAAGAGTCAAAAAATAATCGCTGTGTTAATAAATTTTGCTCTGCTTGAGGCAAAGATTCAATTAACCCAATGATTGAATTTACCAGTTGAGTGTTTGCTGCTATCATTCCTCGATCGGTTCCTCCAGATTTTATGAATTAGCTTGAGCTTGGTGACGATAATCTACAATGCGTTTAGCAATGTAACTATATTACCCAGCCGATTTAAGGTTCTGGAGATCGAGCTGAATTAATGGGTTGCGACTGGGTATTCGATCGATACAAATCTATCCCACGGCTTTCTGCTCGCTTTGCCATCTGACGAATGAGAGCGCGTCTCGCCTCTACAGCTTCAGGAGTATCGCGATGAGCCACCATATAATGTGCTAATTCATCACGGGTCATATTGTCAAAATTTAGTTCATTCATGGCGATCTTTTTGATTGATGTCATCATTCAGCCAAGAATGAACCATCACTATAAATATAATAAACTGTGGTTAGCGTCCAATCGGAATTACTTAGCGGAGTTCCGAAGACAGCTACATAACATCCAGTATAAACACTATCTGGATCTGGCACAAAATCATACAAAAGTCCGCTTAGTCGCCAGTTGAGTTGGATTAATTCGTAAAGTTTCCTAAGCTGTGCTTCTGTCGGTTTCATTCACCATCGAAAAATAGTGTTTTGATTTTAACACGCGCTATCGATCTCAACCTAAAACTTCTTCTGTCAAGAGTTGACCATTGACCCGTTCATATTCATCCTCAAATAGCCATTCTTGAGCCGCTTGATAATTGGGATGAGTAACTACGAGCTTATAGTCAAAAGCAGGATTGAAAATACGACAAGTACCATCTCGATCCCCCACTAACATCAGAATCTTCTGTGGGAAAAGAATTGGATCGACCCAGAGTTCCAGGAAAGTCCAGGTTTTAGCTTGTTCTGCGAGGGCTGGTGCGTGGGATAGCATGATATTCACCTGTGGTTTTCACGATTTTGATTTCACCGTAGAAAAGTGGGGTTTGGCTTCCGTCTATTCTAATTATGTAACCGATGAGTTCTGAAAAGTAGAGTCCGTATCGTTCATAATCGTCTTCTGGATCGTTTATTCCTGTTCGTTCCCCATCTTTGATGATAGCTTCTGTGACTCGTTCTAGTGTCTCGTAATCGCTAAAAACATGTGCTCTGCCTTCTCTGCGTAGCAATCGTTGAACTTGGGGAGTGTTGGGTAAGTGACGATCAATGAGGCTGGATCGAGGATCTGGGGTTATGGCTCGGTCAATTCCACTCATGGGCTGGGCGATCGCGCACTATGTTTTGAATAGCCATTGTAAGCGATCGCACTTCAGAAAAAGCACCTGTGATCGCCCTATTCAGCAGAACAAAACAGGGCATCGCATTCTCTTGGCTATGGTGGCGATCGTCTCTGCATATGCTTCAAAAATGGCGGAGTGCTCCACTTTATAACTCTGTAATAAAGCTATTTTTCTGAGCCTGAATCTACTCAACTAAATACTATCTACAAAAGTGAACATGCTAATATAACAACGCGTTCAACGAGCGGCGTTCTAGTTTTAGTAGAAATCTAGCTTAACAAGTTACACCACTGCGTTGAACAATATGTTATTTGTTTCTGAACTTAGCCCTAGGCTTATTATGAATTTCTGGACTTTGAATGGTCGCAAATGCATCTGGGTTTTCTTTCAAAATTGATAAATCTTTCGATTTTGCAAGAGAAAGGATATTATTTCTTTCCTTTATTAATTCCTCTTGTATGATTCTCCCTAATTCTCTGCATAAATTACCAAGTTCAATTATATT
>JANOXZ010000021.1:0-1734 GCA_031418695.1 Synechococcales cyanobacterium VAR_35_metabat_10 | reverse complement strand
ACGGTAAGACTTATGCTCATTCTTCTAGCAGTTCGCTACATAATCTTCTATTGCACCATCAACAGCCTGTCTATAGCTTGGCTGGGTGTAATAGCGTTCGGAGTTGTCCATAACTCGTCTCAGGATATTCTGACCATCACTACTTAGTCCAGTGATTTTTATTTGATGGTTCAAATCACTGCGAGATAAGTCTTTTAACAGTTGACCCATGGCTACGTTGAAAAATGCAGTGGCGAAGATGTTAACACTGCTAAAGTCTAATTCAATGCTCTCTCCTGCACTAAGACGGGGGAAAATTTGGTCATAGAGTTCTTGTCCGCTATTAGGGGCGATCGCATACTGCCCAGTAATTTCATAAACGTTGTAAAGCATGATTTGTCTCCACTCAATAGAGAAATATTAATAAATGCCCTTTTTCAAGATACCCAATTTTAACTCAGATCTGGGCTGAATTATGCTGTTTGTTGAAGTTCGGCGTACTGCCAGTAGGTGATACCTGCTTCTTCTCGGTGGATGAGGAGGCCGAACCATTCTAGCCGATCGAGATTTTCCCCAATAGCGTCAAGTTTTTTCTGAGTATTGCGAGCAGTGAATTGGTTGGCAATTTGTAGCGCTGTCCATTCGCCGCTGCTGGTGCGTAGGAGGTCGCGGATGGAGGCAAGTTGGTCTTTGGCGGCGATCGGCCATTTTTGTTGTTTGATCGGGGTAACTATTATTTCGGCGGTTTCGCTGCTGTCGATAAGATCGGTTTGGTAGGGTTTTGGTATTCGGGACGCAGCCAGCGGATCAGGTTGTTGTGCTTTTCCGCGATAAATTAAAATCAATTTATTCGATGTAACTTCTTTTAATAAATCAACTATTCATTACAGATTCCCACCAACTTAATAGAGGATGATTTCGAGGTGGTTGGTACCGCGCCTTAACTCGAATTGCAGTCAAGGCTTCCTTCAGTGTTGCTGAGTCAATACTTGATTTGTCCGACCAATACTTGATTATAGTCAAGGTTGAAAAGATCTGGATGTGAGGAGCTTCTTTTTTCAGGAATGAAGTTGCTCTTTTATCATCTGTTGCAACTACCCAATCTCGACTAAAAGCAATCGCAAAAGTGGCAGATTCACCTTCATCTCTCATTTGAGCAGCATAATTGATAAAAGTCTCAGCCTCTATTTCTGATTCAAAATCGGTGATTACTATCAAACCATTCTCTACACCTTTTTCAAAATATATTGCACCTTCATTTTCTTCATCTGCAACCCGCTGAAACGTTGTTAACTCCTTAGATTTGACAACTTCAGCAATTACAACCTGAGCCGGTATAGCTTTCAGGATTTCCAAAAAATGACCTGAAGCGTAGAAATTCAGAATACAGCAAGTATCGAGAATAATATGAGATTTTTCAATATTCATAACATATCACTCCATTATCCTAAGCTTGACATAGGTCTAAGTGAGCAACTTCTTCAATTATACCACTTGAATGTTCACGCAATGATTCTGCAATGCGACGAGCATCTAAACGATCAACACCAAGAAACTCAGAAAAGCGCCCCTCGGTAATCAGTCCTTGATCTAATGCCTCAATTGCTAAATATTGATAGTGAATAGGAGCCATATCAGTACGTTCTGAAATGGGATTCAACCCCATTTCTTGTTGTACTTTTCTGACTTTCAATCCTCGACTTTTTAATCTATCCCAAGTTCCTGATGGCAACAGCTTTATTGATTCGGCACGAT
>JANOXZ010000020.1:0-2969 GCA_031418695.1 Synechococcales cyanobacterium VAR_35_metabat_10 | reverse complement strand
CTGGCAAGCGGCCAAACCATCTTCTGCCCAATCGATCGCGGCTTTTTGAGCCATTTTAGATGTGTATGCTGAAATAGCGAGAAAATTTCCTTTTTCTAACAGCTCTCGTAGTTTGGGGGATTCCATAATTTCTTGCACATTACCCCTGGCTGGCCAAAACTCTAACCCGTAGGAATTCACCAACTGTTCAAAGTTTTCGTGAGTGAGCAGTCGCACCGAATGACCTGCGGCTTTCAATCCCTTGCCTAAAGAAATATATGGCTGTACATCGCCTCTGGAACCCATGGCAATAATTGCTATTCGCATGAATCATACTCCTGCTATGAATTAATTAAAAATATTTAGTTGTTGCTACCAAAATCTTTTCTGGGACGACTTTGAGAGGTGTGCCGATAAGAATGATGATTCTATTATCCTTGTCGGCATAAATAGCGATAACTTTAATATTTACTAGCTGTCCAGCTTCTCCGTCCCTTCATTGGTAAATCAGCGATACCATTCATCGTCTCGCCATTTACTGTACCAGAAAAGCCCAAGCTTCTTCCGTTGAATTTTGCTGAAAAATTTACTTTATTACCTTTAACTATTCCAGTGAGTGGAAGTTCGCCCATTGGTGACCGAAAAGTACCAGTTAGTGCAGAACCTCTTTGGATTATGGTGTAAGTGGGAGTTATGCTTTCACCAGTAAATGACATTTTCCAATTGCCCTCAATGTTCGGAGCTTGAGCCAAAGCAACGTTGGAAAATAGAATTGATGATACAGAACCAAGGACAAGTAAGGCTTTAGACATAGTTCGTCTCCGATGATGGATAAAAGTGGTAAGTAAAATGAACGCCAATGATTTAGTGATTGGCTTAATAGTTGTAGCCAATCCCAAAAAGTATGCCGATTTCGGTTTGCCGATCGGTGATAAAGTTGGCATTAGCGCGAACTGTTCCAGTGAAGTTTGTTGGTAAACCCAAATCAATCCCAGCAGTGATGTGGGGAACAATTTTAGTCGAATTGTCATAATATGCAGTGATTCCTCCACCCAAAAATGGAGTCAAAGAAACCGGCAAACTGTCGCTATTCATCGGCTGATTGTATGTCAGTGCGATCGACGAAGATGATGTTAAACTACCAAACACGGTGTTAGATGTATGTACAGATAGATTTTCAGTTAGAACATTTTTAGACAGCACCGAAAAAGTCCCTTGTGATAGAGAAGTCGTGTTACCTTGAATTCCAATAACTCCACCAAGACCGAGATAGTTGCTTTGTGGCAGTTTTTCTAGCGTTGGTTGAGATGGAGTTGTTTCTGATGATGGTGAAGTAGGTTGAGCGTTTCCAGGATGAATAGCAATATCGCCAATCAAGGGAATGGTGATGGCAATTACTAAAGTCTTGATGGCCAACATCTTTATGGATAAAGGAGGAGTCATAGTATGAGGTATCCTATCAACAGCTTGTTTTCTATGGCTAGCAAGGTTTTCATGTTAATCACACTTAAAGTAAAGGGTTACTGTTGTAACCCTTTATAGGTTTATGAGGAAGATTGTTGACGGTTATTTCCTTATTTTCAAAGGGTTTCACAGTCATCACAGTTAGTAAGTAATAACTCACTTACTAAATATACTTGATAATTTGGAGGATTGTCAACCAAGAAAGCAAATATTTTTTAGCGGACTTGGGCAATAGCTATTTCATTACAATCAGGTTGTTTCAGGCTGATCTATCAATCGTCCATCTTCCATATAAACAATCCGATCGGCGATGTCTAGAATGCGGTTGTCGTGAGTTACCAGCAAAATTGTGCAGTTTTGCTCTTTAGCGAGTTTCTGCATCAGTTCCACTGCATCTCGCCCAGATTTTTTGTCCAATGCTGCTGTTGGTTCATCTGCGAGCAAAATTTTGGGGCGGCTGACCAAAGCACGAGCGATCGCTACACGTTGTTTCTGCCCTCCCGATAAACTATCGGCGTAGTAATCGACACGTTCTTCTAAGCCTACGGTCTTGAGCATCTCAATAGCGATCGCGTCTAAATCCTGTTCCAAAAAGCGATCGTGTAACTCCAGTGCCATGCGCACATTTTGTTTGGCAGTCAAAAATGTGAGTAAATTGTGCGCTTGAAAAATATAGCCAATATTACAGCGCAGTTTGGTGAGTTCTTGCTTACCGGCATAACGCAGCTCAAAATCGAGAATTTTTAAACTCCCATCCTGTGCCGATCGTAACCCACCCATGAGCGTGAGCAGGGTCGTTTTGCCAGAGCCAGAAGGCCCAGTCATGATCACGATTTCGCTAGCATAAATATCTAAATTAATATCAAATAATGCCTGCTTCTTAAGACTGCCTTCACCAAAGTAATGGTTAAGATTTCGAGCAGAAATTACTGGCTTCGGGATTGTTGTAGATAGTGAGTTCATGATATTTGTGAGAGTTTGAGAAAAGAGTATGCATAAAAATTAAAAAATATCAGCAGGATCAGCTTCGCGTAGTTTCCCCATGGCAATCCCACCGGAAACGATACACATCACAATTGTCAAACCCAACACTAAAATTGCTCGATTTAAACTCATGATGATCGGGATAAATGTCACTGAGGTAGTAATTGAATAGATTCCCAGCGCCACCACAAAACCCGGAATAAACCCTAAAACTGCCATGATCAGGGATTCTTGAATGAGGATGCTCATCAGGTAGGTATCTCCATACCCCATTGCTTTTAGGGTGGCGTATTCTGACAAATGATCGGAAACATCAGAGTAAAGAATTTGATAAACAATCACAGTGCCAACGATAAAACCAATCACCGCACCAAAGCCAAACAGAAAGCCGATCGGACTATTAACGTAAGTGTCCGATAGTCTACCGAAGAAGTAGAGTTCCGGTTGTTGGTGTTGAATCATTATCAACGGTGGGAATTAATGACGGATGCTCCATACCAAGACGCGCTGCTTGAACAGATTCTGTCAAAAAATCTAGGATT
>JANOXZ010000019.1:0-2209 GCA_031418695.1 Synechococcales cyanobacterium VAR_35_metabat_10 | reverse complement strand
CAGAAGTCTGGTGAATATCAGCATCAGTACAGCATCGAAGACATCCGGGCAACTATTTCTGGTGTTGCCAATGTGGAAGAGCGCTGCTGCCTAAGTGGCAAAATGATTGCTGTAGACGACGACATCATTCTGGGTTGGACTAACCTAGGTGAGTTGGTGCCAATTCATCCTGATGCTTTACCCGAAGGCTAAGGGCTGAAGATTAACTCAACAAAAAAATCCCCCAATATGGCAGGGGATTTTTTGTTGAAATAGCAGCAGATCTAAAGATCTTGTTCGCTAAAATCACGGGTGAGATGGTCGAAGGGTACATCTACAAAGCTGGTGTCAGTGATACCAGCGGCGGCTACTGCTTCTTTGACAATGTCCTTCATAATTTGGATCCCTATCACGGTGGGGCCGATCGGCACACCGAGAGAATTGTACGTTTCGCGTAAGCCCTGCAATACTCGCTCATCCAACACGTTGTTGTCGGCAGCGATCATGGCATAGGTGGCATAGCGCAAGTAGTAATCCATATCGCGCAGACAGGCTGCATAGCGACGGGTAGTATACGCATTGCCACCGGGACGGATGAGTTCGGGGTTTTCCTCGAACAAACGCAGACCGGCCTGACGGACGATCGAGGCGGCTTTGCTATTAATGATGCCCGCAGCAGCGATTCTGGCCGCTCCAGTATCAAAATAAGATTTGAGGCTTTCGATCGCATTGCGATCGAGGTAGCGCCCCGTAGTATCGTATGTCTTAATTAAATTTGTAACAGCGTCCCGCATGAGACTGCTCTCCTATGGAGTAAAAATATCTATGCGTCCAAGTATGCCAGAAAAGCTACAAACCTTGTTAAATATGCTTTACATTTCGCAATCAGGCGGCTTCTAAGGGAGCCATGGTCAAACCATCCCGACGTAGCTGTTGATGATACAACTCGGCTTGTTCTTGGGGGCCAACCCACACAATGGCCTGACCTTCGGCGTCCACTTGTACTGTCAGACCCCAGGCTACTTCGTCGGTCATGCCTGGAATATACTTCATCAGGCATTTATGAACATGCTCAAAAGTATTGAAGTCGTCGTTGAGCACAATGACCTTAAAGTTAGGATAGGTCTTGCGCACAGTTTCAACCACACGATCAGGGGTGATAACAGCAGCGGTGATCATTATCATAAGCAGTTCCAGAATTCAACAATAGTATTAGTGGGCTATTCAGCAAGACTTTGATTTTTGCGTCGCCGACAGCGCTCAGAGCAGTATCGCACCTCTTCCCAGCAGCCTTCCCACTTTTTGCGCCAGGTAAATGATAGATTGCACACTGGACAGACCTTAGTGGGTAGATCGGATTTAGCACGTTGACGAGCCATAGAATTGATTTTAAAGGAAAGGACAGGCGAAGATGCAGAGCTTAGATGAAATCAGAATTGTTTTAGTAGAGCCAGCCGGAGCGCGGAATGTGGGTTCGATCGCTCGGGTGATGGCCAATATGGGTTTGCAGCAATTGGTGATTGTGAATCCGCAATGTGACTGGGTCAGTGAAGAAGCTGAACACATGGCAGTACGCGGTCGCGATATTTTGAGTAACGCTCAGATTGTTTATGATTTACCTGCTGCTTTGGTGGATTGTCGGGTGGTGGTAGCCACTACCCATCGAGATATTGACTTGCCCCAGATGCCTCAGTCTCCTAGACAGGCTTTAGCTAGATTGTGGCAAGTGGCCGGAGAAAAAGCAATTCTGTTTGGCCGTGAAGACTGTGGGTTAACCAATCAAGAATTAGACTTGGCTCAGCATTACTTACGCATCCCGGTGGCCGAGAATTATACGTCTTTGAATCTAGCACAGGCGGTCGGAATTTGTGCTTATGAGCTATATCAACTGGCTCAAGCTGATCTGGTTCCAGTTTTACCAATTCAAAATTTTGCTACTGCCGATCAGATCGATCGATATTTTCAGCATTTAGAGGATTTGTTACTGAAAGTTGGCTATTTGCAAACTCATACCACCGCAAATCGCATGAGCAAACTGCGCAAATTAGCGAACCGAGCAACTTTGAGCGAAGAAGAGCTGGCTTTGCTATGGGGAACTGTGAAACAAATTGACTGGAAATTACAGCATCCAGAAAAAGAATTTTAAAAACACTTGACCTATTTAGTACTGAGGATCTATAGTAAGCTTATATGTGCGTACAAAAAAATTGGTGAGACAATAGTAAGCGTT
>JANOXZ010000018.1:0-2415 GCA_031418695.1 Synechococcales cyanobacterium VAR_35_metabat_10 | reverse complement strand
GTTGAGGGTAAATACGTTCTGCAAAGTTCTGGTCAACAGCCTTATTGGATGCCAGAAATTGGACTGGCGATCGGTGCTGAGCAGCAAGTTTATGGCTACGCTGAGCGTGAGTTGCTTTACTGGTATGACGAAAATAATGTGAGATATCCTACTCCGACGGAGAAGTCTGCGATGGAAGCAAAAAGAGCTGACAAAGAGATGGCTGCAAGAGTTATTGCGGAACAGAAGGTTAGTGATTTGCTGGAGAAAATGCGGAAACTGGGAATAGACCCAGACGCGATCGATCCCCAATAATCACAACCACCCCTTGGCACGAAGATTCAATGGGACTTCAGTGGTCTTGATGTTGTTAATGGTGTTCTGAGCGATCGAAGGCTTCACCAAAGCCGACCAACCTAACCCCTAGACTCCACGCCTCTCCTAGATAGAATCCCAGGCACTGATAGAGCCTCTGCATTTTATGGCGGTCAGTGAGGCGATAGTTTCAGTAATGAATTGCTGTTATCCATATGCAAATCGGCAAGGTAATCTCAATGCAACCCGAATATAATATGGTCAGTTGATTTTTGGGAACTACAGTTAAAGTTATGAAAAGAAAGTTTCATTTGAGATGGTCGAGCTTCTCGCTAGCAATAGTTTGGGCTGTTTGCTCTTCATTAATACTTGGCATCCAAAGTTCGGCACAATCTCAGGAGCCGAATTCAAGCCCCTATGGAATTGAGGCTGATAACGTTGCTAAAAAAGTAAAGGGATATTTTCAGGGACGCTGGAGAAACGATCCTTACTTTGACACAGACTTGAAGTACCGTGTAGATATTCAGGCTAATGGACAAGTCATTGCAGTTACCGGCATTGGTGAAAGCTCTCAAATATATCTTAGTAAAACTGGATTCCTGAAAACTGGCGAAATAATTACAGGAGTTAATGAGCGTGGGTATGTTGTGTGGTTCACTCTAGCTGTTGGTGGTGTAGTTCGTTCTTCTTTGAGTCCCGAATAAATAACTATCAATGTTAGGGGCGAGGATAAAGCTTTACCCTTCGCCACCACACCCGATCGACCCCCCCATAATCACAGCAACCCCAGCTCGGAAAAAGGCCAATCCCTCTGCGATTCCCTGACCTTCTCGTACCCCTGGTGTGCAGCAGCAACGATCGATCTCTCCAACTCCCTCGAATCACAGACCCCCATAGAATTCAGTACCAGTTGATCGATATCCCCCCGCTGCCCTCTCCTAACAGAAACCAAAGAATTCCTGGCACAGCAATGAGTGTCCAAGGAGGCCGCAGCTTGTCGGACTTTGATGGCTAATAGTGTTGCTTCAACGTCCCACAATGAGAGTTTGGTGGCATGGGCAAGTTCTGAAATCATGAGCTGTACCTTGTGCTCTCGGAATTTTTGGGCATCATCGATCGCGTCTAAAATATTGGCACGAAGATTTGATCGGGATCGGAAAATCTGAGGGTTGATGAAGATGTTTTTGAGAGATCGATCGAGTCGTAAAACCACTTTGACCTGTGCTTGCTCTGAGACTCCGATCACTGGTGGAGCGTTGGTGATGAAAGGAGGCAGGGTATAGAGGAAATCGAGTAGTGGCTGTGGTGCCATGGGCGCTGTTGAAGTATGCCCTTAATTCTAAGCTGCTTACTGGGTAATGTTTTCAGACTCCGCCAAAAGTATTAAGTCATTGCCCTCAGTGGAATTGATTAGGATTCAGCTTTTCTATCGATCGCCTTGAGATTGATGTGTTTATAGCCAAGTTTGATTTCAAACTCATCACCCGGAACCAAGTTTAAAGCTCTGGTATATACTGAGCCAACTACGATAAGACCGCCTTTTTGAACAGTGGTTCGATAGGTGGCCTTACGCCCTGTCGTATAAGCTTTGTTTTTTTCATCTATGCTGATGCCTTGGGACTGAAGTACAGCATCATAGAATTTGGTGAGATTCACTTTGACGGTGCCATCTTTAGCTACAGAGTAATATCCACAGGCTTTGGCGGTCTCGTTTTTCTTGAGGTGAGAGAGTTCTTTGATTTTCACTTTCAAGGCTTTACCAGTCAGAGGAACGATTTTCTCTACTGAGGCTTGTGCTTTTTTGTTTGCAGTTCTTGCCATGTTACTGATTCTGATATATTCACCTTAATTATACCTAAACATTAGTACGGAAAAAGTGAAAAATTCAGAAGCGAGAAAAATTCCCCAGTCACGATCGCCTTTGGCGTAAGCATAGCGATCGACATTTCAATCGCAAGATTATCTGGGTTAGGATAGTAATCTGATTAAGCCCAGAGCGAGGAAAGACAGTATGGAAGAAGCTCAAATCTTAGAGAAGCGAAAAACCTATCAAGCTATTGGCACTATCAGCGGTATTTTAGAATTAACCAAAGATGTCTACTCTAACCTGATAGTTGGAGA
>JANOXZ010000017.1:0-1625 GCA_031418695.1 Synechococcales cyanobacterium VAR_35_metabat_10 | reverse complement strand
ATTTGATGGCCAAAATTGCGGGCAAGGCTCACATAGCCCACCCGCCGATCTTGTTGATGTAGATCGCGCAGCAAATCAATAGTTTGATCGCTGCTGCCATCATTCACCAAAATCATTTCCCCAGGCATGTCCAAACGATCCATCACCGCACTCAACCGCCGATACAATTCTGGAATGTTGGCAGTCTCGTTATAGACCGGAATGACCAGCGAATAATCAGGCATGGGGAATCACTGCAATACAATCGATTTCTACCAGCACATCTTTGGGCAGCCGAGCTACTTCTACACAGGCTCTAGCCGGTGCGGTATCCGCATTAAAATATTTACCATAGACCTCGTTCATTGCCGCAAAGTCATTCATATCTTTTAAAAACACCCCTGTTTTGACAACATCATCCCAAGATGCCCCGGCTTGCTTCAGGATCGCCGCCAAATTGGCCATCACCAACACAGTCTGCTTCACCACATCCCCCGTGTGGACTAATTGATTGGTGCTGGGATCGATCGCAATTTGCCCGGAGACAAATAACATTTTGCCGCTGGCGGCGATCGCTTGGTTATAAGGCCCAACCGGAGCTGGAGCCTGATTGGTAGTAATGATTTCTCTGGTCATAATGGTTTACTCAAACTGGAATTAGTGCGATCAAATTTTAGCCGTAATTGCCCCCGCCACAAAAATACTCGCCAAAGAGTAGCCAACTTCACCAAAACTTGTTATACTGAGTCCTCGGCGGCAGCATCGCCAAGTGGTAAGGCAGAGGTCTGCAAAACCTCCACCCCCGGTTCAAATCCGGGTGCTGCCTTTAGTTCAACTCGGGACACTTTTTTGTGAACGACCTTCCCCTAGATCAAGAGATGATGCAGCGCTGTATCGCTCTAGCTCGACGCGGCGAGGGTCGTACTGCGCCGAACCCAATGGTGGGTGCGGTGGTAGTCAAAGATGGAGAGATTGTCGGAGAAGGTTTTCATCCCGGCGCTGGCCAACCCCATGCGGAAGTTTTTGCTTTGCGCCAAGCTGGCGAGCTAGCCAAAGGTGCAACTATTTATGTGAGTTTAGAACCCTGTAATCACTATGGTCGGACTCCGCCTTGTAGTGATGCAGTAATTGCTGCGGGTATTCGGCGAGTGGTAGTGGGGATGGTAGATCCTAACCCATTGGTGGCTGGTAGTGGTTTAGAGAAGCTGCGACAGGCGGGAATTGAGGTAGTAACTGGAGTAGAATCTGCTGCCTGTGAGGAATTAAATGAAGCTTTTGCCTATCGAATGCTACAGCAAAAAACCTTTGGTATTTTAAAATATGCCATGACTTTGGATGGCAAAATTGCTACCGATACTGGTCATAGTGCTTGGGTGAGCAGTGCCGAATCTCGCGAATATGTGCATCATTTGCGATCGACCTGTGATGCGATCGTGACTGGTGGTAATACTGTGCGTCAAGACAATCCATTTTTAACTAGTCATCAGGCCGATCGACCAAACCCATTGCGGGTAATACTTAGCCCTAGTTTTAAGTTGCCCGCTGTCGCGAATCTTTGGGATACTTCTGTAGCTAAGACTTTGGTGATAACAGGATTGCAAGCTGATTTGGAACTACAGGAAAAGCTGCGACTCCAGGGCGTAGAA
>JANOXZ010000016.1:0-4416 GCA_031418695.1 Synechococcales cyanobacterium VAR_35_metabat_10 | reverse complement strand
CCCGATCCCTAAAATATTGCCATAACAACATATACCAATTCCCAATTAATCCGATCAGCTAAAACGAATCTATCATGAGATATCTAGCTTTTGACAGGAGATTGCCTCAGTTACTAATAGTAATTGGTTAGGTAAGATTATACAGTCATCTAAGTTAATCGCCTACTTTTAAAACAAGGTGAAATCTACCAACAAATCATGTACCATAGATAAATCCCCCAAATAAAGTAAAGAAGCATAGGTAGATTACTATGGTAGCATTAATTGGCAAGCCCCAAAAGCATCTGACGATTCAGGTAGAAGAAATTGCTGAAAATACAACGGTAATTAGATCACTTGATTGGGACAGGGACAGATTCGACATCGAATTTGCCCTGGAGAATGGTACTACTTATAACTCCTTTTTGATTCGAGGTGAGAAGATCGCACTCGTTGATACCTCTCATGCTAAGTTCCAACAGCTTTACTTAGATACTTTGTTAGAGTTGGTAGACCCCATTGATATCGATTACTTAGTCGTCAGCCATACCGAACCAGATCATAGTGGCTTAGTTAAAGACTTATTGCGCCTAAACCCCAACATTATGATCGTCGGTGCCAAAGTGGCTATGCAGTTTCTTGATGGATTGATCCATCAGCCTTACCAGCAGCAAATCGTTAAAAATGGCGACCGATTAGATTTAGGTAATGGCCATGAATTGGAGTTTGTCTCAGCACCCAATCTCCATTGGCCAGATACAATTCTCACCTATGATCATCAGACTCAAACCCTATTTACTTGCGATGTGTTTGGAATGCATTACTGTGATGACCGGACTTATGACGAAGATTTGGCGATTCTGAATGCTGATTATCAAACCTATTATGACTGTCTGATGGGGCCAAATGCTCGATCGGTATTAGCTGCAATTAAACGGATGGAAGATTTACCTCCAATTGCCACGATTGCCACTGGACATGGACCATTGTTAAAATACAATATTACCGAACTTGTCGGACGGTATCAGGATTGGAGCCAAACCCAGGCCAAAGCCACAACTACCACCGTAATATTTTATGTCTCTGAATATGGCTACAGCGATGCGCTGGCCAACGCGATCGGCCAAGGAATTGCTAAAACAGGCGTAGGTGTTGAACTAATTAATCTGCGTGAATCTGACCCCCATGAAGTGCGTGAACTTGTAAACATTGCTGCTGGCATTGTGGTGGGGATGCCACCCCAATCAGGAGTAGATGCTCTTCAGGCTCAAGCTTTGGTGAGTACGATTTTGGCAGCAATTAACCCCAAACAAACCTTTGGCTTATTTGAATCTGGCGGTGGCGAGGATGAATCGATTTATTTGCTGCGTAATAAGCTCCGTGAAATCGGTGTAAGAGAAGCCTTTGAGCAAATTCGGATCGAGGCAAGCCCCAACGCTAATACTTATCAACTTTGTGAAGAGGCCGGTACCGATCTTGGACAATACCTGACCCGCGATCGCAGTATCAAGCAAATGAAATCTCTGGATAATGATTTAGATAAAGCGCTAGGTCGTCTTAGTGGTGGACTATACATCATCACAGCTCACAAAAGTGGTGTTTCTAGCGCTATGCTGGCTACCTGGGTGGCACAAGCCAGTTTAGAACCACTGGGGATTAGCATTGCCGTGGCCAAGGATAGAGCGATCGAATCCTTTCTACATGTGGGCGACCAGTTTGTCTTAAATATTTTGGAAGAAGGTAATTATCAACCCTTGATGAAGCATTTCCTCAAGCGCTTTCCGCCCGGTGCCGATCGTTTTGCTGGGATCAAAATTTATCCAGCCTCTAACGATTGTCCGATTTTGGCTGACTCCCTGGCATTTTGGGAATGTGAGGTGGTTAGTCGTATGGAAGGTGATGACCACTGGATTGTCTACAGCAGTGTGGATGTGGGGCGGGTTGCTAAAGCTGATTCTCTCACGGCTATTCACCACCGAAAGGTTGGAAACCATTATTAGTTTAATGATGAATTTGGATGTTGGATTTTCTCGTGTCGAGAAGTTGTGCCAACCTGTCTTAGGAAATTGGATTTTACTAAATTCGAGGTAACTGCATGTCAAGAATAGCGAAAGATCGATGTATCTCTCCGCCGCTTTGGATCGAGCGCGTTGTCGCTGTGCTGGAAATGGTGCAAGACTTTATTATTATTTCTCTATGCATTGGCTTGTTTGTGGTTATGGTATTACAGCTTAGATCAATGTTTATATCTTTGCTACCACCTCTAGATTTTCAAGCAGTGACCGCTGACATTCTGTTCATACTGATTTTAGTCGAACTTTTTCGACTGTTAATTATTTACTTGCAAGAACAACGGGTATCTATTGGTGTAGCCGTCGAGGTAGCAATCGTCTCTGTGCTGCGAGAAGTAATTGTTCGCGGTGTGCTAGAAGTAGCCTGGACTCAGATTTTATCTGCCTGTGCCTTTCTCCTAGTTATGGGTATTCTGTTAGTCGTTCGGGTCTGGATTCCCCCCACTTTTGAGGGCATCGATCCAGAAAAACAATTATCTAAAAAATGGGAATAGTTAATAAGTACTTACGCAACATCAATAATATATTCTCTAACCCTGATTCCTATGACTGACTTTAAACCGCGTGATGTCCAAGTTGCTGAAATTAGTGCCGATACCACAGTCTTTCGATCACGTACTTGGGAACGGCTCAAGTTTGAAATTGAGTATGCTCGGCAAAAGGGGACTACAGCTAATTCCTATCTGATAGAAGCACCCTCAATTGTTTTGATCGACCCCCCCGGCGAATCGTTTACTGATCTATTCCTAGAGGAATTAGAACAACATGCCTACTATCAGCGACTGAACTACATTGTACTCAGCCATGTCAATCCCAATCGGATTGCCACGCTCAAGCGTTTGCTGGAAGCAGCACCCTATGCCACTGTGATCTGTTCTAAGCCGGGGGTGAATACCCTACGGTCAGTGTTTGCAAATCAGTCTTTTGATGTACCCTCTCCTCGGGAAAATGAGGCTGAGGATTTAGGGATTGAATTTGGGGCTAACCAAACCCTGAACGTTCATGTAGTTCGAGATGAAGAAGAGCTGGATTTAGGCGACGGCCATATTCTTAAATTCCGTTTTGTGCCCACTCCCCGTCACCCAGATGCTCTTGCTGTTTATGATCATGGTACCGGGATTTTATATACCGATAAACTTTTTGGCTCCCACATTTGCGATGATGCCATCTTTGATGAACATTGGAAAACTCTGAATGAGGATCGTCGCTATTATTTCGATTGTCTCTATGCCACCCAAGCAATACAGCTAGAGGCTATCCTTGCTAAACTAGCCGAATTTCCTGCACGTATTTATGCCCCCGCCCATGGCTCGATCATTCGGCATAGTCGCAGTGTTATCACTATCGATTACCGCAATTGGTGTGAGCAACAACAAAAGAGAGATCTCAGCGTCGCTCTACTATACACATCTGCCTACGGCAATACCGCTACTCTGGCCAGAGCGATCGAAAAGGGGATCACCCAATCTGGGGTTGCCGTCAGATCGATCGATTGTGAATTTACAGAACCTGAAGAAATCAGTTTGGCGGTGCAAGCTTGTGATGGCTTTATCATCGGCTCCCCAACTCTCGCCGGACATCCCCCTACCCAAATTCAAACCGCCCTGGGTATTGTGCTTTCTACTGCTGCTCAAACCAAAGTAGCTGGAGTCTTCGGTTCCTATGGTTGGAGTGGTGAAGCAGTCGATCTGATTGCGGGTAAATTGCAAGATGTGGGTTATCCTCAAGGCTTTTTACCGATCCGGGTCAAATTTTCTCCCACAGCAGAAACTCTCGAAGAGTGCATCCAGGCAGGCAACCAATTTGCTAAGGTGCTCAATAAAGCTAAAAAGTTACGTACACCTAGACAGATCAGTATTGATGGACAAACCGATCGCACTGGGCAAGCTCTCGGAAGAGTCGCTGGTTCTCTCTGTGTAATTACTGCTAATGATGGCGATATTCCGGTTGGCTTCCTTACCTCCTGGGTATCTCAAGCCGGATTCAGTCCACCAGCAATCACTATTTCTATCGCTAAAGATCGAGATTTGGAGTGTTTAGCTACTGCTGGCGAAAATTTTGTTCTCAACATTCTCAAAGAAGGCAGAAACCTTCGTAGCTATTTCCTGAAGCCACCTATTTCTGGTGGCGATCGATTTGCTGATTTAAAGACCGCAGTGGCAACCAATGGCTGTGTTATTTTGATTGAAGCTCTTTCCTACCTGGAATGCACTGTCCAAAATCGCCTGGACTGTGGCGATCGGTGGTTACTCTATGCGCTGGTCGATAATGGCAAGGTATTAGAACCGACCAGCGTAACTGCCATCGATCGGCGAAAATCGGGCAGCCAATACTAAAGTCCACCAAAATCTAATTACTTTTTTTT
>JANOXZ010000015.1:0-3563 GCA_031418695.1 Synechococcales cyanobacterium VAR_35_metabat_10 | reverse complement strand
ATCTGGTGAATGCAAGATTTTAACTTATCTGTCGATAGGAAATGTCCTAGCAAACTCCCAAATGGTTGATTTATTTTCTTAAGAAGTTCTTCAATCGTAAATGTACTGTGTGAATCTAATGCTTTGAGTATTTCTGAATCGAGGCAGCGAGCAACTGATTGAGAGTCTGGGATTATTTGTTTTGATTGATTAGCCATGGTTTATTTGTTTTAGATATCAGATTTGTTTGAACAAGTTGTATTTAGTAATTAAGTCTGATCGACCTCCATCAAAAGAAAGTCGATCGAGCCAACATCACCTAATTATTATCTCCAGCCATCACCAACTCCGCTTCATAAACAGGAGTATTTTTGACATCATTAGAGCCAGTATTCACCAACAACAAATCAGCCTGATTCAACGTTGGCAACCGATGCCGATCGAGCTGCATCATTTCCAAACAACTATTGATCCCCTCAACAGCCTCATTGAACACCCCGATCTTTTGCTCCACCTCAGCCAAATGCCGCTGATTCTGGCGAATCTTCTCCTCCGCTTCCTTCTCCAGCGCCTTCGCCAAATAAGCCCGCGCATGATCATACTGGCTTAAAATTTGCTCCGCCTGCGAAGCTGCCGCCGGTAACAACTGATTATTCAAAGACTGATTAATCACCTGACGGAAAGAACGCATTACAGTTTCCCGCACCTTCTCCTCAAAATCAATCTTCAACAACTGACGAATCGCTGGCTCGGCCTCGATCATATTGTAGTGATCATAGCCTCGGCAAGCCTGTTGGAGCGTTTGACGCAACTGAAACAGCGAGGACGTACCCTCAGTAAAAAACTCTGGTCGCTCGCGCACATATCGATCGCACTCCACCCTTGCCGCATTCACTAACGAACTTGTTACCACCGCTTGCAACTGCTTCAAATTCTGCTCAATACCACTATCATGACCCAACACCCGATAAAGATTGCGATAATATTCTTGCTTTTGAATTTGGCCAGTAAGCTGCTGGAAAAAATTTCCCACCAGATCTTCCACCGCCACTATCAACACATCTTCTAAACCATTGGCCAAATAATAAAATGCCTCAGCCAAAATTCCAATCAACGGCACCACCGAATTCCGACGATGGCTAGCTTGGGCTTGTTGATGAATTTTGCTGACCGAGAAAGTCGTGAGCAACTCATCCAAACGACTGACCATCTTGGCTTTCAGCTTAGTAAAATCGGCTTCAAAAGCTACATTGGTATTACTGGCTGCCACTTCATTGACGATCGAGTGAATGTGTTCTTGGAAATCTTCGCCCACATCTTTGAGTTCCTTGCTGAGCAACTGTAGCTCCTGCTCCTTAATCGCATTGGCATCTTGGGGCTGTGCCTTCAGATTGTGCCAATTTTCTAAATAGGTGCGACGCAAATTAATACAAATTGGCTGGAGATCATCAGCTAAATTCACCAACAATAAAGGACGCTTTTCTTCGGTCAAATAGCGAGTGATCGCCGTGCGAAATTCCTCTATGCCGCTGTCTTTTACCAATTGATTAACCAAAGCTGTGCCCTGTTCACCCAAAATTCTGACGTAGTTATCAGCCGCTGATTCATAGCTACGCACATCCACCCGAAACTTATCGATCGGCAGTTTGCCAGAGCTAGAGCAATAACGATTAAACTCATTCACAAACTGCGGTGTTTCTTGCGAATCAGAGTTTACCCCGGCGGCAAAGAAAGAATTGAGGCCAAACTTTTCGCTGGCATCGGTATGACGCAACTGGCTACCCCAGAAACCCAACAGGCCACTGGTCTTATAAACACGGTTAGTATCGTGGAACTGTTCGCCAATCAGGTTATCAAGACGCTGCCGGAGTTGAGAATTATACCAAGTTTCATCAATGCGGTTGAAAATATAGAATACTCGATCGCGCACCCCCGGATTCACTTTGATCCGCTCTAGCATCTCGGTTTCTTCGCTGGTCATATCACCAGCAGCAGCGGGCTTGAGGACACAGACTACTGCGGAGGTATCAGGATTTTCGATTTTGGTATAGGTCAATTCTGCATCGCGTTTTACCGGTGCATCAATCCCTGGAGTATCAATCAAAACATTGCCATCTTGCAGCAAGGGATGATGGCAGTAGTATTCTACTTTGCGTAATACGGAGCTGTTGCTACCCCGGCGGGCATAGCCAGCGGCTTCCTGGAGGTTTTTACAATCAAACTGCTCCATCGAAAGAGTGCGATTACTGGTTTTATCGAGATATTTTTGGTTGTCGCGGAAACCTTGTAGTAGTAACTTGAGTGCCGATGCTTGCTTGGCTTTATCAGACTTACTTTCGCCACCCTCTTGTTGAATAATGGCTACACATCGATCGATCAAACTATTTAACAGTGCCACGTCTTGCAAAATCAAAGCTGTTTGCTGACCCTCTAACCCCAATTTCTGCCCCAAAGCTTGGACTTGACTTTGAATTTCATCCACCGACAAAAAAGTCAAAACTACCCGTTCTTGCTCAGGGCTAGAATAAGCAATCTGGCACTCCGTCCCAGTAGCATGACCCTCCGCGCTGTACAGCAATTCTCGTTCGAGCAAAGCATTGATCAGCATCGATTTCCCGGCGCTGAAGGCTCCGGCAAACACAATTTCAAAAGTTGGGGCAATGGCTTTCTTTAAGGCCGATCGAGCTGCCGTAGTATCAATCTGGGCGCGTAGATTTGGCTCCTGCTGCAATAAATTCAGCACCTGATCGACCTGCGCTTGCAGATTTTGGCAATGAGGTAGAGACTGGGCAAAGTTTGGAGATGTCATGAAATTAAGCTCTAAGTAATTCTACTGGAGAAGTAAAAGAAAACCTCTCATCCTTAAACTACCCATCTATCTGCCCAAAATCAAAAACCATACTTCAGTTTGAAATGTGGCGTTTGGTGCCAATGTTATATGATCTGAATAGGCCAAAATTTTGGTAGTTCTCAGAGTTCATTATCATCTGGAGGTTCTATGATCGTCCTGCGCGCTCACGGTGTTGATTCCTTGCCGATGAATATCAGCACCCTCAAACTTACCGACGAACAGTTTTATCAACTGTGTGTGACTAATCCAGAACAGCCATTAGAGTTAACAGCCCAAGGAGTTTTAATTGTTATGTCACCAGTAGGCGGCGGTAGCGGTAAACGCGAATTAAAGTTGGGTTCACAGCTATGTGTTTGGAATGAAAACACGGAATTAGGAGAAACTTTCAGTTCTTCTACCGTCTTTAAGCTACCTCTAGGCAGCCAAAGATCACCCGATGTCGCTTGGGTAGAAATTTCACGCTGGAACGCTTTAACACCAGAACAACAAGAAAAGTTTCCGCCCATTGCCCCGGATTTTGTGATTGAGCTGCGTTCTCGAACTGATAGCCTGAGAGAGCTACAGTTAAAAATGCAGGAATATATAGCCAATGGTGTACGACTAGGGTGGCTGGTAAATCCTCAAGATCAGCAGGTAGAAATTTATCGAATCGATCGATCCATAGAAATCTTACAATCACCCAGCACTGTTAGTGGAGAAGACGTACTACCTGGATTTGTGCTGAACTTAGCAA
>JANOXZ010000014.1:0-1830 GCA_031418695.1 Synechococcales cyanobacterium VAR_35_metabat_10 | reverse complement strand
CGAAGTCGTTGCGGGCTCGGCACTGATTGTTGTGCTCGAGTTGTTGATCGGTTTTGCGGGAGCAGGTTTCACCGACTCGGTTTTCACTGGCACAGGTTTTGCTGGCGCAGGTTTCACTGGAACAGGTTTCGCTGGCACAGGTTTCACAGCAGCCACGCTCGAGGATTTCGAGCTTGTTGCGGTCGTTGTTCGCGCCGCTGCGACCGAAGTTGTGATCTGAGTTTTTAACGTGTTGGATCGCGTTGCGTTGCCGGGTTTTTCTGCCGTCGAGAAAGTGGCCCGTGCAGGTTCAGTGACCACCGAAACGGACGCGACCGGTGGTTTCACCTCGGCGGGAACGGTAGGGGTTTTGGCTGGCGTGACAACTGGTTTGACTGGACTCGGTTTGGTCTGAGCAGGTTTCAATTCCACAGCAGCAGAACCCGTTACGGCAGGACTCGAGCTTGCTGCGATCACAGGTTGGCTCGAGGATTCTGGTTGCACGGTCGGTAACGCACTGGGTTGCGATAAACGGCTGTTCAAGATTCCAAATCCACCAGCAACGATGCCGACCAAAGCCACGGGAGCCAGCAACCACAACGCACTTTTCGGCCCGATAGGTTTGATGCTCGATTGCACTTCCGCTCGGGTTTCAACTCGGGTTTCTGCCGCCGGTTCTGACCAGTTGGCACTGGACAAATTTGAAGCAGAAACGAAAGCCGGATGATCCGATGCGCTCGAGTTGTTCTCGAAAACGTCCGGTTTCAAACTTGCAGTCTCAAGCCGAGACGCTGGTGCGCTCGAACCCAAGCTCGAGGCTGGAGCACCCGAAATGATTGCTTCAAGTTCTTGCACGATGGTCGCGGTACTGTCGATGCGTTCGGCAGGATTTTTGCGCAACGAGAGCTTGACCAATTCGATCAGTCTTGCCGGAGCCTCCGGGCAGAGACCCTCGAGCGCATCCGGTTCCAAACTGAGAATTGCGGCCAATAATGCACCAATGTTTTCTTGCACGAACGGCGGACGGCCCGCCAGCATTTCAAACGTGACCGCGCCCCACGCCCAAACATCAACCTGATGCCCGATGGTTTGACTGCGCATTTGTTCTGGAGCCATGTACATCAGTGTGCCGGTGGTTGCGCCAGGTTTGGTCATCATGCGGCTGGCATCCTCGAGGCGGGCCAAACCGAAATCCAGCAGTTTGATCACGCCAGGACTGTTCGAGCCTGCGTGGTTCGAGCCTGCACTGTTCGAGCCTGCACTGTTCGAGCCAGGACTGTTCGAGCCAGAGTTGCTTGTTTGGGAAACGAAAATGTTGGCCGGTTTGACATCCCGATGCGTCACACCCTGCGCGTGCGCGTGTTCCAAACCACGGGCAACCTCGAGTGAGAAGCGCAAGGCTTCACTCAAACTCAAGCGTTTTTTGTCAAGGCATTCACGCAACGTTTCGCCTTGATAACGCGCCATCGCCAAGAAGGTTTTGTCAGCGGATTGCTCGAGCGCGAAAACCGCGCCGACGTTCGGGTGGTCCATCCTCGAGACGGCTTTCGCTTCACGACCGAAACGTTCAATCACTTCAGCATTGTCCGAGATGTGTTCGAGCACGAATTTTAGGGCCACCGTGCGACCCAGTTTCAAATCTTCAGCCTCAAAAACCTCACCCATGCCACCCGCGCCGAGTTTGCGGGTGATTTTGTAATGCAGCAATTGCGTGCCAATCATGCCCTGATGATAGGGAGAATTTGGGCTCGAGGCTGTGCAAATTCGGCTCAGTTTTTCGGCTCAACGTTCTCGAGAAATCTCGTCACCGCTTCTTGCGACGTCTCGAGGGCTGCGCCTGCCGAACTGATG
>JANOXZ010000013.1:0-3778 GCA_031418695.1 Synechococcales cyanobacterium VAR_35_metabat_10 | reverse complement strand
CTGCTTCAGATAAAGCTTTGATGGCTATCTTGCCGGTTTAACAAGCTTGTTCCTTTTGGGTTCGATCGATCACCAAAGCCTATGATGAATAAGCAATAAACAACCACTATATCCCCAATTCTGAAGCGCCAGAGTTGGGGATTTTTGTCTCAGGCCAAATAGGGCGCAAGATCGTCTTCAGCATCATGTCCCAATAGACCTACGGAAACATCAAGTCCACCATCTCGTAAAATTTGAATCCCTTTTCCTGCATTACGCAAATCTGGGTCGAGCATTGCCACAATCACTCGTTTGATTCCACTGGCAACAAGAGCTTTCGCACATGATGGTGTTCTGCCTTGAAACGAACATGGCTCAAGAGTGACATAGGCAATGACTAAAGAGAGATCGCCGGAAACTTGGGATAGAGCCATTGCTTCTGCATGATTCATTCCTGGTTGCTGAGTATGACCATAAGCAATGATTTTTTCATCTTTCACCAGCACACAGCCAACAGGTGGATTTGGTAAACAGAATGGTAAAGCTTTTCTACCTTCTAGTAATGCTGCGCGCATGAAATCTTGTGGTTCCATCAAAGCTAATATTCAGAATCCTTAACCTCCATATCCTACACCGGCTCTTTCAGAGATTTGCATAGAAAGAGAATCCTAGCCTTATGCCAAGGCAAAGCAGTAGAAGCACCAGGAAAAAAGACGATCTCTGGCTTTATCTTTTGGGGTTCGATCGATCACCAAAGCCTATGATTATCAAGCGAGAAATCGCCAACAACTGATCTGTATCCTCAATTCTGAAACGCCAGAGTTGGGGATTTTTGTCCCACCACCCCACCACATTCGATCGATCACCCACAGTCCAGGCAAAGCCTCAGAGGTTTGAAGTCTATCAAATGACAGACAGGTATGACAACACCCGCTTCATTGCCTGCACCGATTACATCAACTACCCAGATTACGGTGCAATCTGGCTGATTTCGGCAGACCGGCACACATTGACTTACAGCCACACCGAAGACGATCTCTAAGCTAGTGAAGCCAGTTACTCCGGTAGCTGGCTTCTTCCTTTTGGGGTTCGATCGATCCCAAAAAAACCATAACAAAGCCAAATAGGTGTTACCTACACCCCAGCCCTCAAATCTTCGGTGTAGCTCGTATTTTTACGACGATAGCGATAAAATCAACCATCAACTTTATCCAACGTTGGAGTAGAGGCTTTATTGACTATTACCACCATGCCGGTTTTTTTCACGACAAAACCAGGGTTGACATACCACCCTGTTTCTGGGGGAAATAGAGTAGGGGAAATATTTAATACTTCAATTACATCACGAAGTGCTCCATTAGGTTGTTGTCGGTAACAGCCCACCCAGCGATAGAAGGATTTGCGGCCATTCATAGAGTTACGTGAATCATAGGCGATGTCCGACACTTGTTTCTGGATTGCTTTGCTCAATAGATCTACAAAAATATCTACTACGAAAGTATCAATTGCTGCTTTGATAAGTATTCGGCCATAGTACTGGGCAACCCAATCAGAGGACAGTCTAAGGTTTTTGCCTAATTCTTTTGATGCCATCGATTGGTAGTATTTTATACGTACTTCCTCTAATAGTAGTCTAAAGGTATCGACAAAATCCTTCAATAGGAGATTTAAAGTACTTGCCATAAACTCTTTTCACTCTCCAAATCTACATCTCTTTAGCAAAGCCACGACTACACCAACCGATGCGGTATGTTGTGGGGATTCCCGTCTGCCTAGCTAAAGTGTTTTTATCCCGAGTTAAATTAATAATAGCTGATTTTGCTTGACATACTCCGCTTAGTGCCAGGGAGCATCTTTATTAGGTTCGATCGATCACCCAGAAGTAGAGGCAAAGCCGCAGAGATGTGAAGTTAACCGGTCAAACCGATGATTTATACAAGAATCTCAGCACCTACCAAAGAAATGCTAGCCCAAGTTCTCGCCATTCCTGGAGATGAAGACATCACCTACTCTCCAGAAACACTAGCTTCATTCGAGTTCGAGAAGTCGATCGAAGAGAGCAAGAATTCCCTGAAATACTGCAACGACCCCTACAACGTTCTATACAGTTCTCCTGAGTATATCAAGTGGGAAAGCGACCGAAGAGATGCCGGTGAACTCTGGTTGTATCGCACCCCTGCTGGCTGCCTCACAGAGCTAATCAATGGGGGCTGGGAACTCTGTGATGCCCTGATTGAAACGGTGAATCTATTCCCTTCGATTAGCAAGGATGAACTGGCTTACAGGCACACCGATGATGATTTTTAGCCTGTTGAAGCCAGCTACTCGGGTGACTGGCTTCTTCTCTTTTGGGTTCGATCGATCACCCAGAAATAGAGGCAAAGCCGCAGAGGTTTGAAGTTAACCAGTCAAACTGATGATTTACACCAACGCCGTCATAGCTCCCGATGAGCTTGTCTATTCCGAAAGTACTCTGGCCAAGGTCGATGAATTCCGTAAATATCTAGAGCAGCGGGAAAACTCTCTGGAATATTGGCAGCGTCACAGTGATGAGTGGTACGAGAGAATGGCGGATTGTGAGTTTGAAATACTAGCATGTTCGCCTGAGAGTATTGAGCATGAGAGACGGCGAGAACTCGAATCGATCGCCTTCCTTCGAGAAATGGAAGCAGCGATCGAAGCCGGGGATCATCAGGGTCGCCTCGAATAGCTGGCTTGCTTCAGCCTCGATGCTGGACTCAGTGACGAGGAACACCGGGAAATCTCTGAGAGCTACAGGGATTACCTGTGAAAATGAGGAGGTGGTGAATATTTACTGTTTGATTAATCTGAGTAGTTAATATTTACTGCTTTTTTGATGCCATAAATTTACAATAATTGGCAGAAGTTGGCAGAGATTAACCGTAGATTCACACAAGTTCCTGCCAAAATCTGTAAACTTTTGCCAACTCCCACGAAAATTTGCGAATTGCTGGTTCGTAAGCTGCCAAGAAAATGGTGCATTCCCTGCGAATTTCGGTCAGAGTTTGTGGATTCTTGTAGAAATAACCATCAGAAATGGTAGCAAGCAGTGGTGAAATGGACTTTTTTTTAGCCTGGATTTCAAAGGGCACATTTTTAGGAGTTTTCATTAGGTTTGATTTCCGTGGTGATAGATTAAAGATTTTATAGGTTTTTACTGATATAGATAAAGTTTATTACTGCCTTGAAATCTCTTTTCCTCAGTAAAAATATCTACTAGAATTGATTTCTGTAGCAGTAGGTTAGGATTTTTATAAGTTTGCGCTCCTGTAGGTAAGATTCATTGCTGTTTTGAAAACCCTCTTACTCAATAAAAATATTTGCTAGGTTTAATTTTCATAGCAATAGGTTAGAGATTTGAGAAACTTTTTCTGACGTAAGAAATTACCCGGAGTATTTTTTTGCTCTGAGAAAAATTGACCCAAATTCAAAACGATAGCTCCGCTGCACAAAGAGAAATCGAATACGCCTCGTCCCATTGTTCTTGTACTTCAGAACTAGTTTTTCGCCCGTCGATCGACAACTCGACAAACAACCCAAGCACGGATATACTTGGGATATACTTGGTTAGGGGTTTTAATGAACATCGTCGTTAATAATTGGGGCAACAGCTTGGGTCTAAGAATTCCACAACCCGTTGCTAATGAGGTCGGTTTCACTGCTGGCACCACCGTGTCTATCCATGCCGTCAATGGCACGATCGTTATCTCCCCCGTCAAGAAGAAGTACACTCTTGATGAACTCCTTGCCGGTGTTACCCCTGAGTTGATCGGTGGTG
>JANOXZ010000012.1:0-2196 GCA_031418695.1 Synechococcales cyanobacterium VAR_35_metabat_10 | reverse complement strand
ACAATTTTCATGGGAAGGATTTTTGTCTGTGCAATCTACGGCGGGTATGAAAGTGCTGCTACCGATCCAGAAACGATCGGTAGTGCGCCAAATGAAGCCAAAGGAATGGTATTTTTGCGCGATTCGATTGTCCCAGAACTTCGCAACAGAAACTTTGAAGTGATCGCGGTACCTGACTTCGACAATCCTAGAATTAGCATTGACTGGATCGATAAACGTGCAAAACCAGGGGATATCGCTCTAGGCGTTCATGCGGATGCTTACGCGCAGTCCCAAACTAAAGGGGTAAGTACTTTTTATATTGCCAAAAATGGCGAACGCAAAAATCACGCTCAGATGTTGCTACTGGCTTTTTCTAGCCGCGTTCCCGATCTACACAGTCGCGGAGCCAAACCCGATACTTCTACAGGTACGGGTAGTTTAGCCTTTTGCAGACGATTGACAATTCCTTCGCTGCTGATGGAAATTGGATTTAAGATCGACAGTGACGATCGACAGATGATTCAAGCCTATTGGCGGGAAATTGCCCTCGGGATTGCTGACGGTTTAGTAACCTGGAGTCGCGATGTCCAGGTACAAGCTACCAGTAACAACCATACCGTACCAGTACATCTCAAAGTCAACGACGAACCATCCCCCGAACGTGGAATTGCGATCGATGGCAATATCTATGTTCCGATCGATCTTGCCGATCGATTGGGTGTCAATCTTGCACTCAATCCCCAGATCCGACGGATTCGCTATCGGGGTGTAGTTTACATCAAAGCGATCGAATTACGCGATCTCAATATCTCGATCGTCTCAGAAATTGGGCGTACTTATAATATCCGCTCCCAACACCTCTTCAGTCCCGATGAATTCGATCGGATTATGAACTTGGGACATACCACCGTAACTCATCTCAATGAGTTTCTCATCGCCAATAATCCTGATGCTCTGGAAAAATTCCCCAATCTTGCCGATATCTACATCGAAGAAGCCAAAGCTGAAGGAGTCAATCACGATCTCGCTTTTGCCCAAATGTGTCTAGAAACCCGCTTTCTGACCTTTGGCGGTGCCATCTTGCCCGAATTTAATAATTTTGCTAGTTTGGGCAATCGACAGACAGAGTGGGCAAATTTCCCCAATCTGCGGCTAGGTATTCGCGCTCACATTCAACAACTCAAAGCCTATGCTAGTATCGATCTGTTAGTCCAAGACTGCGTTGCACCCAGATTTGAACTAGTCAAGCGCGGTATTGCTCCCACGATGCGCCAATTAAATGGGAGATGGTCAGCCGATGGTCAATATACTATCAAAATCGCCGCAGTCCTACGCCGTTTGTATGAGACAGCAGGACTTTTTTAGCCAATCTGTCTAAGTACGATCGAAAATAGCCAGCCAAATCTGCTCTGACCAACATTTTTCATTGTATTGCATTCAATTTGCAACAAATTTGACATCATTGCGTCATAAGTAGTAGCTAAACTTTAGAATAGATTTAGTCAAGCGCAATGAGATCGGCTCAAGGCAAGGAACCAAAGCCAGCTAGCTGAGATCGCTAAAAGAATTGTATAGGTGCGAGTTGTATGTCAGAACCAGAGAAAAACTTACCCATAGATCGTCAGCTAGAAGTTAAAGTAGAAACTGACAACCCCATTGTTCCAACAGTGCCCCAGCACACTGCTCTCAAAACATTGCGCCAAGGTAGTAAATATGTCTCGTTACTATTATTGAGTACTATTGCTAGTTGTTCGTTTGGTTACTTAGCCGCTAAAGAACAGCTTCCCTCCACTCTCGAATCGCCTGCTACGGCTAACTCGCCAGTGGCAGATAGTAGAAGTATTTTGGCTAGTGGGAATACGAACTTTATCACCCAAGTAGTCGATAAAGTCGGCCCAGCGGTAGTTAGAATCAATGCCTCCAAAACCATCGTTAACTCTCAAGCCTCAGAAGATGGATCTGAAGATCCCTTCTTTCGGAGATTTTTTGGCAATCGGATGCCTCAAAGAGGTCAACCAGAAGAGCGCGAAGTCAGAAAGGGTACGGGTTCGGGTTTTATTATCAATAATAACGGGCAAATTTTGACAAATGCTCATGTTGTCGCTGGTGCAACTAAAGTTACTGTCACGCTTAAAGATGGACGGACGATCGAAGGTAAAGTAAAAGGACTCGATCGAGTTACTGATGTTGCGGTGATTGAAATTGCCGAGAAAA
>JANOXZ010000011.1:0-6392 GCA_031418695.1 Synechococcales cyanobacterium VAR_35_metabat_10 | reverse complement strand
AATTAAAATCCGATCGTCCGCCACTTTCAGACTGCCACTGAGATCGACATTTTGAATACCGGCCAACTTGCAGACTTCTTGGCGACCTTTAATTAGACCAAAAAATCTAGATAGCTGTACGTTACAGCGCTCGGTATCCCGATCGAACGACACTACTGACGTCTTGCGCAGCAAAAAAGCACCTAAAATTGAGGCTAGTCCAGCTAGACCCAGGCCATTCGTCCAGAGTCTATTGCTTTCGGTTACTTCAATGAACTTAGAATTAGGATCTTCAAAAAACCAAGCCAGTTTGCCCGCAGCTTCATCTCGGGCTTCAAACTCTCCCTGCAAACCAAGATCCATCTCACCATCTTTGGTAATTAATACCATGCGGGCACTGGGTTCTTCGCTGGTATTTTCAGTGGCTATCACATCTACTTTGGTGACAGCATCGATCGGAATAGTCTTTTTAGAGGAGTCAGAAATCAGTTCATTGTTAAGTTGACACTGACCATTAGCTCGACTGCATGTAAGGGTCGATGATTGACCGGCAAGCGACATGAGCAGAAACACACCTACCGTTGGCCACAATAGAAAATGTCCATACCAGGGCATCCAATTAGTTTGCTTCAGCTTAAGTAAGCGAGGTGTTTTTTGAACTACTTTCATTTTTTTTGGTTATCCTTTTGCTTGATAGCGTCGTTCTACTTCCGTCCAATTCACCACATTCCACCAAGCCTTTAGATACTCAGGGCGTTTGTTTTGGTAGGTCAGATAATAGGCGTGCTCCCATACATCGTTCCCTAACAGTGGATATTCACCCACCATAATTGGACTATCTTGATTGGGAAAACTGGCTACCTTCAGTTTGCCAGATTTTTCTCGAGACAGCCAAACCCAACCGCTGCCAAATCTTTTAACTCCGGCTTCGTTGAAGGTGGTTTTAAAAGCGGCGAAACTACCAAAGGTTTTAATAATATCTTTGGCTAATTCCCCCTTGGGTTCACCACCCGCTTTGGGTGCCATCATCTTCCAGAACATGGAATGATTAGCATGACCACCACCATTATTGCGGACAGTGGTGCGAATTTCAGTAGGAAGGCTTTCTAAGTTTTGTAACAGATATTCGATCGGTCTGCCCTGTAGCTGCGGATATTTGGCCAGGGCATCATTTAGGTTTTTTACATAGGTCGCGTGATGTCGATCGTGGTGAATTTCCATCGTGCGTTTATCGATAAACGGCTCTAAGGCGTTGAAAGCGTAAGGTAGAGCGGGTAACGTAAACTGTGCTGTTTTTCCTTTCACCTCAGCCGCATTAGCATTAGAACTAAAGCTGGTTGCTCCTAGACTAGCTGAGCCTAAGATACCTAACCCATACAAAAACTGGCGACGTTGCATATAGAAAAATCAATTCTCTTGCCGAGACGCTCCGCGAACAAACAACTGGCTCTACAATAACATCCAGGTTTTAATATTGGCTTAGATTATCTGTTGGTAAGCAAAAGTACTCTACAAAATTTTGTCTATCAACCACCTTCTTTATCCAGATAAAGTACCAGATAAAATCGACACCTGATCGGGATAAGATAGGTGCTAAATTATGCTCTGCCCCTTCATCTGCCACTGAATTTTGCATGGATAACGCTGCTCGGATAGGACTTTTGTGTCTGGCCTACATTATGGGCTTGGCGGTGAGTTCTTATTCTTGGTGGAGTTGGGCAATCGCGGGACTGCTAGTGGGTGGGTTGTATCTAGCTGAAGCCTGGTATCGCAGCCGCAAAAAGCGACTAAAGTTTTCCCTGTCTTGGCCGTGGCGGATGGGCTTGGCACTAGTCTTAATACTTGCCAGTTTTTATGGCCAAATGCGGGTGCCCCACCTAGCCAGCCAAGACATCAGCATTTTTGTGAACTCGATCGAAGGCCGGGGCACCAAGCAGTTTTCTACGGTGCGAGGGCTTGTAGATAGTTATCCTCAGGCGACTCGCAGCGATCGAGCGCAGTTTTGGCTGCAAGTGAATCAGCTCAGTCAAATTCAAGGAGATGATCCGAGTCCGGCCAGTATTCGGAATGTGGATGGGCGACTGTATGTGACGGCACCTTTGATTAGTGCCACGGGTTTGAAACCGGGAGTACAGGTGGTGGTGACGGGGACTCTGTATAAACCCTTGCCAGTGCTGAATCCCGGTGGATTGAACTTTGAAAATTACTTGGCTCGATCGGGTAGCTTTGCTGGGATGCGGGCAAATCAGCTTTTTTTAACCGACGAAGAGCAAATTAGGACTTGGGATCTGGCGAAGATTCGGCAGCGGATTGTGGCGGTGCAGGTGCGGTGGTTGGATGTGCCGATCGGGCCGTTGGTCAGTGCCATGGCTTTGGGTAACGAGGCAGTGGATTTACCCTTTGATGTGAAAGATGCCTTTGTGCGGGTGGGTTTGGCACATGCTCTGGCAGCTTCGGGTTTTCAGGTATCGCTGATTGTGGCTGCAATCATCAGTTTTACGAAACGATACCTGGCGAAGAAATGGCAGTTTGGTCTGGGGCTGGTGGGAATTTTGGCTTTTGTGGCGATGGCAGGGCCACAGCCTTCGGTGTTGCGGGCGGCGGTGATGGGGATAGCAGTTTTAGTGGGAATGCTGCTGGCGCGGCAGTTGCGACCATTAAATTCTTTGTTGTTAGCAGCAGTGGTGCTGTTGGCAATTGAGCCGCTATGGATTTGGGATGTGGGTTTTCAGCTCAGTTTTTTGGCGACGTTGGGTTTGGTGGTGAGCGCTACGCCGATTCAGAAAAAATTGGATTTTTTGCCACCAGTATTAGCCGAGGCGATCGCGGTGCCCTTGGCAGCGACGATTTGGACTTTGCCGATTCAGCTTTGGACTTTTAAGGTAGTGCCTTTATATTCTTTGCCCGCTAATGTGATTGCGGCTCCTTTCATTACCTTGATCAGCATTGGTGGGATGATCAGTGCTTTGGTGGCGGGGATTTTCCCTTTGGCGGGCAGTGCGGTGGCTTGGTTGTTGTTGTATCCCACTAAGTTATTGCTGGCGATCGTGGAGTTATTTGCCAGTTTGCCCGGTTCTAATATCGCAGTAGGCAGCATTCGCCTGTGGCAATTATTATTTTTATACGCTGCTATTTTCTTGGTTTGGCGACTATCTTGGTGGCAAAAGCGTTGGCCATTGGTTTTAACCTTCTCCGTGCTGCTCATTGCCGTGCCCCTAGCAGTGGTCAAAGGTCAAGAGTTTAAGATTACGGCGTTGGCAGCGCGGGAAGAAAGAATTTTGGTGATTCAAAAGAATTACCAAACGGCGTTGATTGATACGGGGGATAGTAATACTGCCCGTTTTACGGTGATGCCATTTTTGACTAATGAGGCTGTGAATGGTTTGGAACAAGCAATCACGTTGCAAACCAGTAAGCGTAAAGAAGCAACCATTGACAGTGCCAATGGAGCGATCAACGAAGGTGTAAGCGGCGGAGCGATCGATGCTACATCCAAGGGGTGGCAAACTCTCAATAATAATTTGGCAATTAACAGGCTCTATCATCCACCCCAACAACCGCTAAAAATTCCGGGACTGAACATGTCTCCTTTGGGTAAAGCCCAAGATCTTTTAGGAGGCAAAAGCAATTTACTGTTTGCCGATCCGCCGTTACTTGATCTGGAAATCGGCGGTCAGCACTGGTTAATTGGGGGTGATATTCAAATCGATCAGCAGCGAGAATTAGCGATGCCCAATAAGCTGCAACCGGTGCAGGCGATCTATTGGTCGGGTGGAGTGCTGACAGATACGTTCATTAAAGCCATTCGTCCCCAAGTGGCGATCGCGGCCACTTTAACTCCCAACCCAGAAACCATTCAGCAGCTAGAAAAACTGGGTACCAAGGTTTTCATTACAGGTCGAGATGGAGCAGTGCAATGGACTGCGGGGCAAGGATTTCAGCCAATGCTAGGATCAGATTAAATTGTTACCACTGCCAGGTTGTTGCCGCAGGTTTGCGCTGGTGGTATGATTGGTAGCATTGTTAGTAGCATAAGAAATACTCGTATGAAAATTTCTGTTTCACTACCGCAGGAGTTGGTTACATACATTGACGACCAAGTAGATAACCGCAGCAAATTAATAGAGTCGCTACTCCTTAGTTGGCAAAAAAGACAGCAGCAAGATTCGATGGTTGCGGCCTGTTTCGTATTAGATGATCAACAGTCAAAGGAGGAGGATGAATGGCAACAAGCAGCAGTTACCGATTGGGAAGCATCTGGCTGGTGAGTTTTGATCCTTCAGTGGGGAGTGAAATTCGGAAAACTCGTCCAGCAATAATTATTTCTGGAACAGTTTTTAATCAACGGCGGAAGGTTACAGTTTTGCCGATTACTTCTAGTGACCCGGATAGTAGATTGTTGCCGGTGGTTGTGCCGATCGAACCCAACGCTGAAAATGGCTTGACAACTAATAGCTACATTGTGTGTATTGATCCAATGACTTTTGATAAACAAAGACTGATCAGACAGCTTGGAATACTAGAATCGGTCAAGATTCAGCAAGTACAATCTATTTTATGTGCTTATCTGAACTTGGATTCATTGGCAAGGCAAGAAGCAGATGATTGCAATTGAATTTGCATCTTCTATTTGTGCAGCACGATTGGGGGAGAGTTACCAAGTATGGTTGCCAAGAATTTTTCTTTTTCAGATTGGGGTAAGCAGTTGTAAGCATTCTTGACTAATTCGGCAGTAGCATTCTCTTCTAGCCATTCTTTGCTGAATTGAATTTCAGGCAATTGCTGTGTCGATTTATCTTCAGGCAGAATAGATGCACCATTTTCATGAGGCATTTCTGTTACTTCTTTAAACAGGTAAGGTGCTGCTAGTCGCTGTGTCAGTGTATCTTCAGACAGAATGGGTGCATCATTTTCATGAGGCTCTTCTGTTGTTTCTTCAAACAGGTAAGGTGCTGCCTTTCGCAAGTTTTGTATGACCTCTTCTTCGGTGGCAGTTTTAAAGTGTTCGGTTATAACTCGCTCAAATTCTTTAATATCTATTGGCATAACTAGTACTCGTATATAAAAGAGGATTCGATCAAATCTAAGTTGATGATCGAGATTTGGACATGAGTTTGGTCGTATACAGCCGAACCCGGAAAAATTGGATTGCCCTCTACAAATGCACATCGTACCGAGCCAATAGTTTCACTGGTAGTATATCCAATTGACTTTTGTGCAAAAGTATTTATGAGATAGTCAAAGAAAGCACAGTCTAGACGACGTTTACCTGGAATCGTTGGATTTTGAGTGGGTAGGTTTTGTTCTCTCCTCCGGTACACCTCTGTAAGCCCATTATAACTGTTCATCCAAAAGTTGGAATTGTTGATGCCTGACATGTCGAGTAAATCAAGGCAGGTGTTGTCTATTCTTAATCTGGATTTGATTACGGCTGGCTCGGTGGGATGATTTTGCTGTGCCCAATGCAGGGCGTGGTTGGGTGCATCTTGCCAAAAGTAGACTCCGGTACCGAGCCAGTCGTAGCCGTTGGTGCTGGGTCTGAAGCCTGCGGCCAAGATGTTTTTGGCGCGACGACGACTAGTACCATGGTATCCATTGACCCAAATGATGTCGTCTTGCTCGTTGTTGCTACTAGTCATTACTGAAAATCGATATTTACTGCTTGCTTTGGCAGAAAAATTTTAACATTGTGATGGGAGATTTAGACAGATTAAGGCAATATGGTATTTTGAACGGATTTTGTTGAATTCAACTGATCTTTAGTTATATTCTGAGCTGTAAATAAATTGGCTCCCTTAAGATCAGCCCCGCTGAGATTGGCTCCACTAAGATTAGCTCCACTGAGATCGGCTTCACTAAGATTAGCTCCACTAAGATTGGCTCTAAAGAAATTACCTCCACTGAGATCAGATCCGCTGAGATCGACTCCACTGAAGTCTCTAGCCCTTAAAAGGCAACCTGACAAATTCAAGTAAGTTAAACAACGAAAAGACATCGGATTGCCTTCCGATGTTCTTTGTCCCTGTAGTCTTGCCAACAATACCCCAAATGCATCGGGGGTAGGAAAATCAATGTTAGAAATCTCTTGGGTGGTTCGTTGAAAAGCCCCAATCACCGCCAATAAACTATCTTCAGCATTACAAGCTTGACGAAACTCTACCTGATAACTAGGTCTAGGACTTAATCTTTCTAGAGGTAATCCATGACGTAACATAAATCCAATTAGAGAACAGAGAGTTTGCTGCCATTCATGAACTTCAGTAGCATCAAGCTGATAGCACAGATGAACTTCATTGTACCAACACGCTAGTCGAAACTATGCACTTTTAGTGCAAGGCTTTAGCTGCTACACACCGGCCATCACAAATGGAGGTAAAGTGTAAGGGTGAAAAGGAGAAGAAGATGAGTGAGCA
>JANOXZ010000010.1:0-26143 GCA_031418695.1 Synechococcales cyanobacterium VAR_35_metabat_10 | reverse complement strand
ATACCTTCGTCGCCGCGATCGCCGACACCACTGCCACCAAAGCCATATAGGGCTTCATCAAAGGCATGGTAATCGTCCAATGTCGAGATAAACCATCAACTCCATCGATCGCCGCTGCCTCGTACAAATCTGCTGAAATTGACTGCAAACCCGCCAAATAAATCGTCATATAATAGCCCAAACCCTTCCACACCGTCACCGCCATCACACTCCAAATTGCCCAACGGGGACTAGTTAGCCACTCGATCGGCGGTAAATGCAGCCCGATTAGCAACTGATTCAACAACCCATTCTCAGCATACATAAACTTCCAAGCAATCCCCGCCACCACCATCGAAATAATTACTGGCACATAGTAAGCAGCCCGAAACCAACTCATCCCCATTAATTTATTATTAACCGCGATCGCCAGCGCCAAAGGCAACACAGTTAGCAAAGGCACCGCCACCAACAAATACAACAAAGTATTGCCCACAGTTTTCCAGAATAGACCATCTTTTATGAGCCGATCGAAGTTAGCCAAACCCACCCAAGGAGCATCACCAGTTAGCAAATTAAAATTAGTAAAACTCAGATAAAAAGCCTGCAAAGCGGGCACAAACACCGTCAAACTCAACCCCAACAAAGCAGGCAACAAAAACAAATAAGCAGTGAAAGGCAGACGTTGACGAATATTCATAAAAATCCCAAACAGTGATAAAAATCCAATTTGTAGCCCTCTACGAAATCCATAAAACCCAAAGAATCATCGATCGCCTTAGATTATTCTGGATATCAATAATTGATCGGAACAGCGAAACCATTGGCGTGTTGGTTTCGACTCCGCTCAACCAACGCTAGACAAAGCAGCCAACAGAGTATCGATCTCTTCATAGGTCGTCAGATAATGAACACAGGCTCGGATGCAGTCCGGGAAGAACAGCGTTCGCAAGAAAATCCCTTGAATCTCGAGCTTTTGCACTGTTCGATCGTGCCCCCCAGATGCCAACTGAAAAGAAACCAATCCAGTCTGCGGTGCCTCGGGCAACCAACATTTCACCCCCGGCAACTTATTTAAACCCTGCCACAAATAAGCACTCAGCTCAGTAACCTGCCGATATCTTTCCTCCATCCCCGCACAGCGATCCTGCGTCGCCAAAGCCTCCGCTAACCCCGCATATAAAGGATAGGCCGAAGTCGCCACCTCATACTGCCGCCCATCTGCCAAAAATCCACCGCCCGCTGCCGCCTCAAAATCCAAACTGCGCCAGCCAATAAACGTGGGTTTTAAGATCGATCGAGCATCATTACTCACATACAAACCACCTACCCCCTCAGGGCCACAACACCACTTATGCCCCGTAAAAGCATAAAAATCCACCTCCAACTGCATCAAATCCAACGGCATCATCCCCACCGACTGTGCCGCATCCACCAGCACCCGAATTTCTGGGTTATGAGCTTTCACCGCCTGCATAATCTCCGCCAAAGGCAAGACCTGCCCGGTATTCCACAGCACATGACTAATCACCACCAACTTAGTGGCCGGAGTGAGATGCTGCACCAATAAAGCCGTAGCATCCTCTGCCATCAACAACGGAGCCGTGGTGGAAGTAACCCCATAGCGCCGCTCAATTTCTTGAATCGAGGCAATCACCCCCGGATGCTCGCAGTCCGTCAACAGAATATGATCACCGGCCTGCCAAGGCATTCCCCACAGCGCAATATTGCAACCCACCGTCACATCTTCGGTCAAAGAAATATTGCCAGCATCCACCTGTAACAGCTTCGCCAACTGCTGTCGGGCCTGCTGCGCCACCTGATTTGTCCAGGCATTGACCCGCAAACCAAACGGCCCCGATCGCTGAACATACTCAAAAGCCTCTACAATAGCCGTGAGCGTCGGCTCTGCTAGTACACCTTGACCGCCATAATTAAAATAACTTTTATTTACCAAAGCCGGAAAAAGCTGCCGGTGGCTGATCAGAGAAAACTCATTCATAATATTATGGAGTTGCGGGTTAGTTCTGGTTGGAAAAAGGGAATGATGATTCGATGAGAGCCGCGCAGCACAATACTTCGACGGTCGCTCGACTGGATAATTTGCTATGAGTACAGACTTCAAAGACTACTATTTGGTTTTGGGCATCGCCAAAACCGCCAGCGCCGAAGAGATTAAAAAATCTTACCGACGTTTGGCGCGTAAATATCACCCCGATATGAATCCTGGTGATAAAGCTGCCGAAACTCGCTTTCGAGAAGTAACCGAAGCCTACGAAGTGCTGGCCGACACCGAAAAGCGGCGCAAATATGACCAGTTTGGCAAATACTGGAAACAGCCCGCCCCGGCCAGTTCTCGCTCTGCTGGTGCCCCGGCGGGCTATCGTCCGGCCAATCCTACTGGTGCCGATGTCGATTTTACCAACTATGGTAGTTTTGATGAGTTTCTCAATGAGCTGCTAGGACGCAAGACAGGTGCAGCACGCCCCAAAACTGGTGTGGAAGATTTCGCTTCAGCGACTACTAGTGCTAATGGCGATCGAGATGCCACCATTAATCTCACCATGATGGAAGCCTTTAAAGGCGTAGAAAAATCCTTCACGATCGGCAACGAGAGCATTAAAATCCGCATTCCTCTGGGAGCAAAACCGGGCAGCCGAATTCGAGTCAAAGGCAAAGGCAGCGTCAGCCCCTATAACCAGCAGCGTGGTGACTTGTATCTGACGATCGCCATTAAGCCCCACGAGTTTTTCCAGTTCGACAAAGAAAACCTCACCTGCGAAATCCCCATCTCCCCCGAAGAAGCAGTGCTCGGTGCCCAAATTCAGGTGCCTACTCCCGATGGGTTTGTGATGCTAAATGTACCTGCCGGTGTTAAATCCGGTCAATCTCTGCGACTGCGGGGCAAAGGCTGGTACAACTCCAAGGGTGAACGCGGCGACCAGATTGCCAAGTTGATGATTGCCACTCCTAAAAACATCACCCCAGCAGAAAAAGATCTGTACGAAAAGTTACGAAAAGCCCGCAGCGTGGATCCGCGCAGCAACTTTAGTCGCATTACACTTTGAGCCGACAAATCTCCTACCTGATAAAGTAGATATAGTGTGAATATCCAGGGAGTTGTGTATGTCGATCGATGATGATACCTCAGAGAATACGCCAGTCATAAAATCGCGCACTGGCAAGTTTTTGCAGGGCATGTTCGACAAAAAAGCTCCTGTCCGCAACATGCCCCGCACCAGAAGCACACCGACCAGCCAGCAAGAATTCATGCAGGTCGTTCCCGAGTCCATTACCTGGGATGAAGGCGAAGAAACTAACTGGGACGATGACTTTATCGAAGCACCCCAACCAGCTTTTGTTGAACTTAAGAGCAATCCAATAGTAGAATCCGTTTTTCCTACGCCTCCCCCACCACCGCCCACAGCATTTAAAACAGCCAACTCAGAACCGATCTCTGCGGTTTCAACTCCTAGCGACCCAATACCAAATTTGTCGCAGCCATCGATTACCGAACCGATCGTGGATCAAATCACCACAAATCTCCCCAACCCCCTTGCGACATCCACCGAAGCAATCCCCCCCCCTACTCCACCACGTTCTACAGTAGCCAAAGCAGACGAAGCCACTCGACCTTCCACCATAGAAGTTAGCATTCCTCGTCCCAAAAACATCAAGTACAAGTCCAAAGATCCAAACGCTGAACCTATTTCCTCAGCTTCCACCAAGTCCAGTACACCTAAAAATGATTCGAGTAGCGCCGCGATCGACCTAGATATTAAACGTCCAAAAAATATTAAATACAAAACTAAGCTACCAGCCAAAGCTAGTTTGCCAGAAAGATTACTGGCTCCCATAAAATCTCTGTTTGCCAAAATATCTTCACCGTTCGATAGTTTAGCTTCGGTTTTTGGCGATAGAACTCCCAAAATTTACATCGAACAAGTCCCTGCCGATGGAAAAATCCCAGGCAAAAAATCTTGGCAGTTGCCATCTTTAGGCCGCGAAAACTTGCGTCAAATTTTAGTAATTGCTGGTGCCTTGTTCTTGGCAATGACCGTGGCCTGGGCAGTGATTAACTTCTCGCCACGTTCTAGTTCGGTAACGGTCACTCCGCCACCCCCAGTTGTCCAGCCCGCTCCCATAAAACCCATTGTTAGTCCAGAAGCAGCTTTAGTAGAAGCGGTAAAAAATCGATCTCAAACCTTAGCCAGCCTATATCCTGCCGGGTTAATTGCTAACTTGGAGCTAGATAATAAGCAAGGTCTAGCCACGGTGATAGTGGGTGATCTCTGGTTTAGTCTCACTCCTGAACAACAGCAACAAACTGCCCAGAGCCTTTGGCAGCAAGCCCGCAATTATCAAATGTCTGGTTTAGAAGTTCGAGGAACTACCGATCGGCTGTTTGCACGCAGTCCATTTGTAGGAACCGAAGCAATTTTGACATCTCGGTAATGAGCTGAGTGCTTTTGCAAATACATAGATGGTCATCGAAACAGGATACCTAACTATGACTATTACCAGTCTGAAGAAATCTGTTCAATTGGCTCAGGCAGTATAGAAGCGAGGATAAAACAGCTAGCGAGTCGTGTCAAAATAAGTGGAGCTAGGTGGAAAAGAGAGCGTTTACTTATTCCTCCCCGATCAAAAGAAACCAAGCTAGAATAGGAAATATAAAGAAAATATTAAATTTTCTTTAATCTTCAAAGTACAGCCTGAATCTTAATCTCTACATGTTTTGTCAGCTTGCTTTCATCCTCACACTGCTTTTCAGGTAGCTTCATGAACTTACTCGAATCGATCGCCCCCTTTGATGGCTACGCCACTGCCATCGCTCAAGATATCTTGGGTTGGTTGGGCATGAGCGTAACAGTGCAAAACCCCGAACGTCTACCCCAGCATGGCCCCTTACTAATAGTTTGCAACCATCGCAGCTTCCTAGATCCCTTCTTACTCACCAGTTTTTTAAGCACCCCCATCAACTTCGTCTGCCACCGCTACATGGGCAACGTCCCCGTCCTGCGAGAAGTCCTGCAAACCTGTGGTGGTTTCCCACTCAACAATAATGACTGGTATCCAGAATTGCTTCAGCATTCCACCGACCTACTCGATCGGGGTAAAACCATTGGCATCTTTCCTGAAGGCGCAGCCCCCATGATCGATACCCCAGCTCCCACCGACCTGCGCACCTTTTATCGCGGCTTCGCCCACTTAGCACTGCAAGCCCAAGCCCCAAATTTGCAAATTCTGCCTGTGGCAATCTCTTCCCATTCCGAAAGACGTTGGCCAGCCGTACCCCTCAGTCTGCTGCATCAAATAGACCCTCTAGAACCAATGTTCAAACAAGATGGCTGGCACCCGGCAGTATTATATCAAGAAGTCTCGATCCGCATTGGTCAGCCCTTAGCGATCGAACCATATCGTCAGCAGTACCATGGTCGTCAAGCCAGTACAGTAGTAAGAGATCTGACCGCCACTCTATCATCACAAGTATCTGAACTGCTTGCAGCTTAAAATATGTCTCCCCTCAGCTTTTGGCAACCGCGTCCAGCCCAACCACACTTACCACTATTTATCTTTTTTCCAGGGATGGATGGCACCGGCAAGCTATTGCATAAACAGATCGATGGCTTGGCGAAAAAGTTTGATATTCGCTGTATGACGATCGATAGCAATGATCGCACTGACTGGGCAGGGTTGGTTGATCGATCACTGGATTTAATTGATCAAGAGTTGGCTATAGGGCAAAAGCTTTATCTATGCGGCGAATCTTTTGGTGCTTGTTTAGCGATGCAAGTGGCGGGACGATTTGCCAATAGCAACGGTACAAGATCGGAGACCATCGTTGCCAAACTGATATTAATTAACCCGGCTTCTTCGTTTATGCGATTGCCTTGGTTAGCCTGGAGCAGTGCTCTGTCTGGGCTGTTACCAGACGCACTGTATCCAACATCAGCCAAAATTTTGGTGAATTTTTTGATTGCCACCGATCGAGTGGCATTTACTGAGCGCCAGAGCTTAGTAGATGCCATGCTCTCGGTAAATCCCCAGGCAGCAGCTTGGCGATTGAACTTACTACGACGATTTCAGGTGCATTTGATTGTCCCCGATATTATTGATATTCCGGTGTTGCTAATTGCTGGAGAACTTGATCGACTACTACCATCACTATTAGAAGTCAAAATTCTACAGCGGTTATTGCCTAAATCTAAAACCACTTTATTGCCAAGTAGTGGTCATGCTTGCTTGTTAGAAAAAGATATTGATTTGGCTGATTTGTTGTAACAAGATTCAATAAATCATATTTTTTTTGTGGCAAAAAAGGGGAAGGGCTAGACCGAAAAAAATCAGTTTAGCCCTTTTTATTCATAACATCGGAACGGCGGGATTCGAACCCACGACCCCTACTACCCCAAAGTAGTGCGCTACCAAGCTGCGCTACGTCCCGACATCGGCTTCTCATCATAGCAAACAAATGTGCCCATCGCAACCAAAAATAAAATCAACACATCATTAGTAGATCAAGGTTTCAATCGGCCTTCTTCGTTGATTCTTGCTGTGCTCTTTGTCCTTCCCAGCGATAGAGAGTCACCATGAGAGTTACTACTCCAATTTGCAGAGCCAAGTTAGGAATCGTAGTCTCTAGTTCACGACCAGCAGCTAATCTTGCTAAAAACACTACCCCACCAATAAAACCAGAACCAGCAAAAGCTAGGTAGAAAAAGCGGCGCAAAGTACGATAGGGCGATTTAGCTTCAGCCTTAAGGCGACGGTAGAGTTCGGGGTCAATCGAAGATTTATTAGCCATAAGAGCTTATTAATATTGCCTTACCAGGATAACGCTGATATAGCCCAGAAGTAGAGGGCGCAATTGACAATCGCAGTATCTCATCAGGATCTTGATCACCTAAATATAGATTGTTGGTTTTAAATCAAACGCAAAATTTCTTGTGCCATTTTGGCTGCGGCACCTTTGCCTCCCACTCTTTCTTGACCATGCATCGCGCAATATCTCAACCTAACCGGGTCGGCTAAAGTTCGATCGATCACTTCTGCCGCTGTCTGAATACTCTGGGCATCGGCGGGCTGAGTACCAATAGTTTCGATCGAATCCCCCAATAAACGCATTTGAGCCTCAGCAAAACTATAGATAAACTGTGGCCCATTTCCTGGTAACTGCACAATCGGTTTACCCAGACCTACTGCTTGTTCGATCGCCGTACCAGCCATCCCACAGACTAAATCACACTGTTCTAAAATATCTGCAAAAGCATCAGTGGCAAAACCCACTTCCAGCTTTAAGGGCGGGTAGTAAAGTTGATTTTCTCGATACTCCCAACCTTCCGCTTTAGCCACAGCTTGTAATGGATTATTAAAATCTCCAACCAAAAAGTTGGGAGTCAGAGCCAGCCACATTTGCGGCTGCATCCGCAGGCGAGATAGCTCGATCGCCAATCGTAATAAAATCACTAAATTATTTGCCGCTTCTGGCAGCCGACTACCGGGTAATAGCGCTACCATCGGATATTGAGAGTCTAGCTGTAAATCACGGCCAGAGGGAATCAATGCATCCATAAAAGGATTACCCCAAAAGTTCGATCGCTTAAAACCGCGTTTGCGAAACACTTCGGTCGTAAAAAGATCACGAGTAAAAATCTGCTTACAGCGATCAGACGCAATTAGTGAATCTTTAATAGGAGCAATACGCAACCGACCTTCATAATGGGCAGAACAAGAACTCAATAGAGCTAAATAAGGGCATTTAGTGAGAGCAGCGATACCCAGCACCACTTGATCACCAGTCACAAAAATCAGGTCAGCATCTTGGCAATATTGACGCACCGCTGAAACTTGTTGCCACAGCCGACCAATCAATCCATCAAAAATATCTGCTACTAGCAACCGTTTATCCATATAAGCAAAGCCCCCAGAGGGCATTTCAGACTTAGTTGGCCCAATAATCGGGATATTGAACTTCCGATAGGCGTTGCCCGCTCCGACGATCGGCATCGCCCCAATTTGGACAGTGGGATCTTGCAAGTGCAGCGCCTGCGCTACCATACTGCCGTTGACATCTTCGCCATGGCCATTGCTGAGAAATAGTACTTTTTTAGACATGGAAACCGAAAAACAAACTGCTGGCGACCATCTAAATATACAGACTGGGCACATGCAGCAAGATCCTAGCACAGCCTACTAGCTATTCTGGACTTGTTACCAGGGAAGCTTAGTGCCATCCCAATTAAAAAATGTGCCGCTGTCAGCGCTTTCCAGTTGATGGATTACCGTAAGTAGTTGAGACACCGTGCGATCGACCCCAAACAATTTCCCTGCGGGCACATTGGCCTGAAAAGGCTGAGAAAGATCAGTATCAGTGGTGCCGGGGTGCAGCAAAACCACGATCGAGTTTGGGCAAGTACGCCGGTATTCGATCGAAACATTGCGCATCAACATATTCAGCGCTGCTTTAGAAGCCCGATAGCCATACCAACCGCCCAGTTGATTGTCGCCAATGCTGCCCACTTTGGCCGAAATGCTGGCAAAAATCGATTTTTCAGGATGCTTGAATAAAGGCTGCAAATGTTTTGCCCACAGCACCGCACTAATGCTATTGGTCTGGAAATATGCCAGGAGTCGATCGCTATCAATATGGCGCAGGCTTTTTTCAGGTTGCATTTGCTCAGTATGCAAAATTCCCACGCAGTTGACCACAAAATGTAAGCGTCCAGATTCCTGCATGATCTTGGCAGCAGCGGCAATTTGGTCTTCGATCGTCACATCTACTTGTAAGCATTGCAGGCGGGGATCCTGAATTTGCAGCAAAAGACTAGTAGGTTGACGATAAGTAGCATAGAGCTTGGTAATTTGGGGATCTGCCAATAGCTGCCGGACAAACTCTAAACCAATGCCCCGACTAGCTCCAATAATTAATGCAATTGCCATATATTTTCTTAAAGTGTATTTTCGTGAAGTTGCCCGATCGAGCTGAAGAGATTGCCCGACAATAGATTGTAAGGGAGATTAATAAATCTTTCCGGCTTAATAGATTCAATGAGCAGATTCTTAAAAGGGAGCCAGTTATGTTTGACAAAATATTAGTAGCTTTAGACGACAGTGTGTTGGCCACAAAAATTTTGGATGAAGCGATGCTGATGGCCGAGCGTCTGGGAGCAAAATTAATGCTGCTACATGTGCTCTCACCTTTAGAAACTGAACGGTTAGGAATGCAGCCCGGAGGCATTGGTATTGAGAGCTTTTTCCCGATTTTAAATGAGCAGGCCATGCGCCAGTATGCGGTGGAATGGCAAGCTTACGAAGAACATGGCATGGCTCAGATTCAAGGACATGTGCGGGTAGTCGCAGAACGTGGCATTGCAGTGGAATCAGAGCAAACGATGGGAGATCCTGGTCAAAGCATCTGTAAAGTTGCTCAAACTTGGGGTGCCAACTTAATTTTGATGGGCCGCAATCGCAAATCTGGCATTAGTGAGTTATTTTTAGGTAGTACTAGCAACTACGTGCTGCATCATGCCCCTTGCTCAGTCTTGGCGGTACAAGCACCATTGCCAGCTAAACTAATCAATCCAGAGCCAGTTAGCGCCTATGAGTGAGTATTATCAACAGGGATTAGAAAAGGCTAAAGCTCAAGACTATCCAGGGGCTTTAGCAGCCTTTGAAATGGCTTTGATCTCTAATCCCAACTGGGCAGAAGTTCATTACCGACGCGGCCTAGTTCACTTTGACCTCAATGACTTAATGGCAGCAGTGGCCGACTACACCAAGTCGATCGATCTAGATCCCCGCCAACGAGATCCTTATTATGCGCGGGCACTTGTACGGCTGATGTTGAAAAACTTCAGTGGTGCTTTGGCCGATATTGAAAAATCTATTTTGTTTGGTCGTGATCATGCTCCCAGCTATCAGCTCAAGGGGGTAATTTGCCAGAAGCTCGGCCAGCGAGCCGATGCCATTCAAGCCTACAAGCTGGCCGCCAGTCTATATCTAAAGCAGCAAGATACTACCAATAGTCGGCTTTGTTTACAGAAAGCCGAAGAGCTAGTGCAACCACCACCAGGAGCTGTGGTGAATTCTGATTTAAGTTATGCCGCGATTATTGCTAAAGCTGAAGCAGGCGATTTGTGGGGAGCCAATCAAGATGCCGACAATGCGGTGCGTTCTAATCCTCAAGATGCCCGTGCTTATTGCTGTCGAGGGATGATTTATAAGCTGCGCGATAATTTGGCAGGAGCCTTAGCGGACTATAATACGGCGATTCGTTTAGATCCGGGCTGCAATGCCTATTTATATCGGGGCAAAATGCGCCAACAGATGGGTGATTGGCAAGGGGCGATCGATGATTTTGTGCAAGCATTAACCATTAATCCTCAAGATTTGCAGCTCCTAGTCAGTTTGGCGCAAGCTTACGCCGCCAGAGGCGAGCACGATTTGGCCGCGACGACATTGGAACGGGTACTGTCGATCAATCCTCAATACCCAGCGGCCTATTTAGAACGCGCCCAAATTCGCCTGAGATCTGAAGATCTTGCTGGTGCTCGTGCCGATTATCAAACGGCAGCGAATCTTTATTTAGAGCGCCAAGACTTGGCTAACTACCAAAATGCCTTGACCAAGCTGCAAAATATTTCTAAAAGATGGTAGTGACCAATCGCTATTTGACATGAATTGGTGGGCTTTCCATCAGAATAGAGAGCGACATATTGAGAATATGATCGATTTTTTCAGTCATTTCAATATCACCAAATTCATCTTGATCAATTATTGCCCTACCTACCACTCCTAAAACAATGGTAAAAAGAGCCTCATTAGGGAGATCTCTGACCGGATAAGCACCACGCAAGCTACCAATTAAATCTACAATTTGGGAGTAGAGCGGAGCCAACACATCTTCCTTACAGTCGTAAAAGCCAGTTAGCAGGCGTTTTTGCTGCGATCGCAGAAACCGGAAGCAATATTGCTGCGGATGATTTAGTGCCCAGCGAATGTAGGCACGTCCGACGATACCAAATTGCTCTAAGGGGTCTGTGGTTTGCATTACCTGGATTTCTTGATAAATAAAATCTTTTAGCTCATGGGCAGTTTTCCGCACCATAGCTTCTGCCATATCTTCTTTGCTTTTAAAGTAAGAGTAAATACTAGCCTTAGATCGAAAGCCACAAGCTTTACGAATATCGTCGATCGAAGTAGCATCGTAGCCCTGAGATAAAAACAGCTCATTAGCTGTGGCCAAAATCTCTTCAGAGCGATCTGGTTTGTTAGTATAAAAATCTTGAGAAGGAGAAAATGACTGCACGACTTCAGACCACGACAGAATTCAGCCGTATTATAGCAAGAGTTCCACTAGCTTTTTTTCGGCAGCAATAAAATGTGTCAATTAGCTGAGAAACAGCCGATAGCCAGGATTATTGGTTTCATCCCAATAAATATATTCCGATCGATCTAAAAACTCTTGCCACTCGGTGCGATCGGTCAGCGGCACCTCTACTCCAATCAAAATCCTGCCATAGTCAGCACCGTGGTTACGATAGTGAAATAGGCTAATGTTCCAGTTAGGGTGAAGACTATTTAAAAAGCGAGTCATTTCCCCCGGACGTTCAGCAAACTCAAAGCGATACAGCAATTCGGCCTGTGCCACCGGCGATCGACCACCGACCATGTGTCGCAGGTGCATCTTAGCCATTTCATCGGCGGTTAAATCCAGGGTTTCAAAACCCGCTGCCATGAGTTTGGCAATAATATCTTTGGTATCTTGCCTGCCTTGCACCTGTACCCCCACAAAAATATGGGCGGCGCTGGCATTGGACATGCGGTAGTTAAACTCGGTGAGATTGTGACTGCCTAGTAATGTACAGAACCGCCGGAAACTGCCGCGTTCTTCTGGAATAGTTACGGCTAAGATTGCTTCCCGCTGTTCACCAACCTCGGCGCGCTCGGCCACAAACCGCAGGCGATTAAAGTTCATATTGGCTCCACAGGCGATCGCCACCAATGTTTCACCAGTAATGCCTTCTCGCTCTACGTAAGCCTTAGCTCCGGCAATCGCCAAGGCTCCGGCTGGTTCTAAAATCGATCGAGTGTCTTCAAACACATCTTTAATGGCGGCACAAATATCATCGGTGTTCACTAGTAATACTTCGTCTACATATTGCTGACAGAGCCGAAAAGTTTCTACGCCCACTTCTTTGACTGCTACTCCATCGGCAAATAAGCCCACCTGAGCTAGTTTGATCCGGTGGCCAGCCGCTAAGGATTGACGCATGGCATCGGCATCCACTGGCTCTACGCCAATGATTTTGATGTTGGGATACAAGCGTTTCACATAGGCGGCAACCCCGGCAATTAAACCCCCACCACCGATCGCCACAAAAATCGCATGGATGGGCTGCTGATACTGGCGTAAAATTTCCATCCCGATCGTCCCTTGGCCTGCAATCACATCGGGGTCATCAAAGGGATGAATGAAAGTCAAGCCCTGCTGTAACTCAATTTCCCGCGCTCGATTATAGGCATCGTCATAGCTGTTGCCATAGAGCACCACTTCACCATCCCGTGCCCGCACTGCGGCAATTTTTACTTGGGGGGTGGTGGTAGGCATCACAATCACGGATTTGGTACCTAAGCGTTTGGCTCCCAAAGCTACACCCTGGGCATGATTTCCGGCTGAAGCCGTTACCACTCCCTTGGCCAATAGAGCTGGGGGCAGCTTGGCCATTTTGTTATAGGCTCCCCGTAACTTAAACGAAAACACCGATTGCAGATCTTCGCGTTTCAACAGCACGCGGTTATTGAGCCGCTTTGAAAGGTTCGCCGCCAATTCTAGGGGGCTTTCTTGGGCTACGTCATAAACCCGAGCAGTCAGTATTTCAGCGAGATAGTCGATCATGTGGGGGACAAGAAAAATCCAGACACCCTTATTATCTCGTGTTGAGGCGATCAAATACACCTTATCTCAAGATCATCTATTGATGCTATGGCCAGGTAGCAGCTTTTGGAGTGAGTAGAGCCTTTCGGATAGTCAAACAACGAAAAATATTTGTTCAAAGCCACCTTATTTCTAACTACAATTGGCAACAGTGTGCTATAGAACTCTCAAAAATAATCCACACCGATTGTCGATTAAAACAACTGATGTGGAGCATTTGGAGATTATTCAAAATCTAGCTTTTAGTAACTCTTAAAATATCTATTCAGGGATTTCCTCATTTACCTTGGTCACATCGGTAATAGGTACAGCAGCGCTTCTGGTACGTAGTTTCTTAACGAATTTTTGGTTGCGGGTGCCAATCAAAACCGAGTTATCAGCTAACTGATAGTTCAACGGTGATAAATCTAGCTTAGCGCCAAACGACTTGCGAGCCTGAGGACGAAGATTCAAGAAAGTTTGAATCGGGATTCCCAAGTTGAAACCGGTCTTCTGACTATTGCTGACAATCCCAGCCGCAGCTTCATCTGGGTTCTGGTTCTCCCGATCGCCCTGACCATGAATGGCTACAATCCGTCCGGCAGCATCAAACACGGGGCCGCCACTCATCCCCGCGCGGGTGATATTGGTGTAAGCCATATCGTAACCATTACCGCTTTTATTACCAGGATCTTCTTCGCCATCTAAACGCGATGAAATCATGCCACCAGTGAATTGCAAGGCAAAACGGGTAATTGCTTTACCCGGTTGAGGAAAACCAGCCACATATACCGGGCTACCTTCATCGGCATCACCCGAATTTCCAATAGTACCAACAGCAAATGTATCCTCACTACTAAAAGTTATCAATGCTAAATCGACACCGGGCAAAATAGTCACACCAGTTTTAGCGTTCAGAGGCATCTTAACTCTCTTTTTATTGGTAGCAGTAGCATTTAAAGGCACCGGAGAAACCAGTTCATAACTAGCTTCTGGTTTAGAGACTACGTGAGCTGCGGTTAAAACTGTATATACATTTTTATTACCTTTTTCCGATCGACCAATAATCACCCCCGAACCAAATCCTCCCTCTGATGACTCAATGCGCACCACGGTTTTTTTGGCAATTATGCCCACCTGTTTGGCCGAGACAGCTCGGACTTCGGCGGCAGCAAACGCTGATGGTGTTGAGACCAAGACATTGGTGACAGTTGTTGCAATTAAACAACCAGGGATCAAATAACGGTTAAACATGGGAAAGCATTCCAGACTATGCAGTTGTGTTTTCATTCTACTACAATCAAATATCTACTGCCAATTACCGACCAAAATAAAAGGTGCCCAGTAAAAGGGAGCGCGATATTCTTTAGTACGCAACAGTGATTGCTGTGCTGTTTGCAATGACTCCGCTTTGCCCAAATTAGTTGCCACCAATTTCTGGTAAAGATTAGACATTAAAAGTTGCGTGGCTTCGTCACTCACCGACCACAAAGAAGCAATGGTACTTCTAGCACCGGCTCTTACTGCGACCCCGGCCAATCCCAAGGTTGCCCGATCGTCACCGATCGCCGTTTGGCAAGCACTCAACACTAATAGATTGATCGCATTGTCCGATTGACTACTGCGATCTTTGATTAGACCATTCAGTTTACCTAGATCGATGCGGTTATCCCAGGTCAACAAAAACGTCTCATCGGCATTAGAACTAAACTGACCATGGGTAGCCAAATGAACAATTTGAGAATTATTATTAACCAAGTTGCGAGCAACTAATAAGTCATTAAAGTTGGCATTTACTAATGATTGATTAGGAATCAGCTTATTAATAGATTCAATCTCTGGCCCAACTCCTGGTAAAGGGACAAAACCTTGACGGCCCTCGGTGATGCCACCAGCAAAAACCTGTAGTTTACCTTTTTCGGTAGCTCCTTTGGGTGGCAATAAGCGCAGCCCAGGGGTGAGAGCCAACTTGTATTTTTCGACTAGATATTGTTTGCCATCGTACAATGCCGACATCGGCATGTTGCGTAAAGCTCCATCTAAAACGAACACCAAGGTTTGGGGCTTAGTCCGCTGCAAATCAGCCGCCATTGGCGCAATGATCTGGTCATAAATTTGTTTAGACTGGCGGTTGAATGCCTTTTCTTGTTGAGCAGTAAATTCGACCTCTTCCACTCTCGATCGCAGCTTAGTAACATTGGCTAGCACAGTTTCGGCGGGGACTTTGGTGGTCTGACTGTAATAACGCAGGGGCTGTTGAGGTAAAGCCGCAATTACAGCCACTCGATCGGGCAATACAATTGGGTAAATTACCGCTGCGGTTTTGTCGATTTGATCAATCTGTACTGTGCGGTTGCCCAGGTTGGCATCATTATCTAGGCAGCCTTGACGCAAAAAGCTCTGTAATTCGGCTACTTGCAATGCTTCAATGAGGTCACGGGCATCGGACAGGTTGGCAACAGAGGTTTTTTCTTCGTCTTTTAATAACAATGCCACCAACTCTCGATATACCGGTTCCACGCTATTGCGGAAAGAAAATTGCACATCGGCATCTAGAGCAGCGAGATCATTCCGCAAAGTCCCTAAATGGCTAATAGCTTGTCGGTAGGAAGCGATCGAAGAGGAATCACGATTTTGAGCAGCTAAAGTTCGCCCCATTTGCCAATGGAGACGATAAGCTAAGTCTGGTGCTGGTAAACTCTCTGCTAATACCAAAGCCTGCTGGGTTAAATCTTGAGCCGCTGGATATTGAGTATTGCGTTCATATAAATTAGCCAAAGAATCCAGCGCTTGAATGATGCTGCGATCATCTTTGATGGTTTTGGCTTGCTCGATCGCCGTAGTCAACAGCTTGGCCACTTGCAGTAATGACTCTTTATCGGTAAGAGCATCACTTTTGTTTTTCTTGATGGTTTCGGCTAAGTTAATGTAGGCATGAGCTGTCTGACGACTAGCTGGCAAGACATCTAATTCTTTTCTGATCTTGGTGATAAATTCTTGGGTGTTGGCAGCAGAGCCTTCGGCAGATTCTAACCGGTATAAATTGATTTCGGCCTGGACTTTCAGTAAGGGATCATTGGCTGTGGCTAACTCTCGATAAGTCTCGATGGCAGTAGCTGACTGTTCGGTGCCCAAAAGTTGCAGGGTGTTACCTAGGCTGAGTTTAATTTGAGCAGCAGTAGCTGTGTCTTGAACAGCGTTGGCGATCGATAGAGCTTGTTCGAGGATTTCTTTAGCACCTACTGGAGTGCCAGGTTTCTCATTCTTTTTCTCCAATTGCCGCAATCCCCGCAGACCGTTGCCTAAACTTAAGAGTCCTTGGGCTTTTAAGCTAGAGTTGGGTTGTTGTTGCAAAGTGCTATTGATCGATCGCAGCAGCATCAGCGACTGCCAATAAAAACCGAGGGACTGCAATGCTTGTGCTTGGTTAATTTGACTGCCAATCATCCCCGCTGGATCTTGGGCTTGGCTGTATAAACTGTAGGCTTGTTTCCAGCTCTTGAGAGCCAAATCTGCTTGACCAGCCGCTAAATATTTGGCACCTTGTTGATTAAAGGTCTGGGCAGATTGCAGGGTGGGGTTAGCAGCGATTTTTTCTGAATTAGTTGGCGCTGAATTCAGGGTAAAATTGCTAGTAGTCAAACTATGAGCAGTAGCTGGACAGAGGACAGCGATGGTCAACAAAAATGTAGTGAGGTAGATTGATCGGTTTTTCATGGTTAGGTGGCAGTTTAATTAAAAGGGAAGACATCTTGTAGGGTAGGCTGTTATTGAGCGGAGTCGTAAGTCCTACGGACGACTTAGCGGTACGTATAGCGTCACTGCTAAGTGATAATACTACCCACAATTTATGATTTAAGCGATTCCAATGTTGTTTTAGTTAATTGGATCTCAAAGGATTATTCAGACAAATACGATTTTAAAAAGCATAGTTATAACTAAGCGAAAAATACAATCCTTGTTCCTGAATAGTCCGCCGATTATTATTAAATGTGGTGAGAGGGATCCCATAATCTAGTTTTGCCAACAAACTGTTGCCACTTTGATACCGCAAACCTAAACCACCAGAGGCGATCGTATTAGGGTTGCCAGTGGATGTGCCAGCATTACTCCAGGCTACCCCCAAATCTAAAAATGGCACAATTTGTAAGAGCTGTTTGTTGCTACTAGTACCAGGGGTACTAAAAATGGGAAACCTTACCTCGGCACTGGCCAACAAGCCATTGTCCCCGAGTAATAAATCTTGGCGATAGCCCCGCACAGTGTCTTGACCACCAAAGGTAATTTGTTCTAGTAGAACTAGTGGTCGATCGGCTATCTGACTATCTAGTTTCAGTACCAAAAGCTGATCAGGAGCTAAGTTCCGCACATATTGAGCCTGTCCCCGCCAGCTTAGAAATTGTCCATCAGGAGAAGATGGATTAATCGTAGCACCCAGGGCATTAAGACCCAAACTGACCTGAGAACGCAGTGCTAAGACCTGTTGGGTATCCCGAGTAGTATAGTCCTGAAAAAAGCGGGCAGCAGTTACTTTAGTCTGACCATTGCTATCAGCACCGGGCGCGGGGAAGCCCAGTCTGGTACCGCTAGCGCTAGGTAAATAGTCAATATTGCTTTCTCGCTGATTGATCGTTAATCCTAAGGCCAGTTCTTGGGGGAGGGTTTGAAGAATTGGCTGTCGATAAGTCAAGGCCACCTCTTGGGTGTTGGCTTTAATATCTAAAGGCTGAAAAGGCGATTCGATCACCCGACTGTTCGATCGATTGTATTGCAAACGCAATGTGCCATTCATCGGATTCAGCGGCACTGCGTAGTTAAAATCCAAGATATTTCCAGCTTCGGTTAAGCCATAAGCTAAGCTGACCGAATCACCAATCCCCAATAGGTTATTTTCGGCCAACGAGACTTGGCCTTGCACTTCACCAATGCTAGGAGTGCGATTATTGATGACGCTGACTCCGGCGCGGCGGCTGGGGGCTTCGGTAACTTTTACTTGGATATCACTGGTGCCGGTAGTTTTGCCGGTTACTAGTTCGGCTGAAATGCTAGCAATCAAAGGATCTTGTTGCAAAAGCTGAAGTTTATCTAACAGCCGATCGATTTTCAGCGGCTGTTGTGCCCCTAAGGCTATGCGATTGCGCACATAGTTAGGTTCCAAACGATTAAGGCCGGTAATTACAATGTCTTCTACTCGACCCTCTACGATTTGGATTTTGACAACACCGTTGCGGGGACTGAAAGATTGGTTGCCAGGAATATAAGCTCCAGAGCTGACGTAACCTTTGCTAACATAGAGCTGGGTGATGTTGCTGGCGACCTGCTGTAGTTGAGCAAAATCGATCGGGCGGTTAGTGGCCGGGGCCGTAATAGCCGCTAACTCAGCGGCAGTAAAAACAGTACCACCAACAATTTCAAAGCGGCTGATAGTAATTTCGCCAATCTGGCTACCAGGGGCAGTCGGTGGTGCTGCTGGCTGTTTTAGCAGCTCTGGCGGCAAAGGCAACAGGGGACGCGGCTCGGTTGGTTCGTCGGTGGGTGGTCGCTGAAAGTCTGGACGGGGAAGGGTTTGGGCTTGACTAGAAATTGCGATGCCGACCAATGAAGCACAAGCTGGCAGTAAACTGCTAACCAACAATTGCATTAGGTTGGCCGGTTTTAGTTTATGGGCTTTCGATCGAAAGTTGATCATAATTTATTAAATTTAATAGTTATATTTAATTTTGAAGAAAGAATTTGAGGGCGATTCTTATCGCGGACAGCTTATTTTGGCTCTGATGGATATATCCCCAGACGTAGCAGCTAAGAGCGCTACTTTACCCTGAGCATCCATTGCCCAGCCGATCGCTGGGGGCGGCAACTTGGCTTCGGCATCGCTGATTTTGGCGGTGTTTTGACCGCCAGCCGCTGAGCGAGGATCTTGCCAAATGACATCGCCACTCAAAGGATCACTGGCATTGGTAGGTAGTCCACCACGTCCGGTTGAACTTAGCTTATTTTCACCAGCTTCACAAGATTGAGCCACCCGCTCTCGATCGCTCAATAGACCAACTCGTTTACTGTTGGGTAAAACAGTAGTATTTGTTGGGGTTACATCCTGACTCAAGGGCGGAATAGTTCTCTCTCGATTAATAATCCGCACGTTGTTCACATCAATATTAATGACACTACCTGGTGAAGTTGAATTATTGTTACCATCACTCACCGTCGGAAAAAAGAAGCGATCCACAGTACTTACAGGTTGATTTGTTACCACGTCTACTCTGGCTCCATCAATCAGTGTGAGATCACTCCGCAAAAATGGGGTTCTACCGTTGCCATAAGCAAAACCTTGATCGTTAATTACCACTGATCCAGCTGATCGCAAGCCTCCAATATCCACTCGACCACCAGGAGCAATAATGTTGCCTTTGCCATTACCAGCATCTAAAGTAATATCGCCGCCAATGAGACCAATGTATTGGTTGGGGTTATTGGTTTGCAAGTTGGCATAGTTAGTGATGGGGGCGCTGTTTTCTAAAAAATTGAGGCGAGTGACGTTCAAACCCACATTTTGATTGACACTCAATAATGGAACATCATTGATATTACTGGTGCCAAAAGTATAAGGCGTTCCATTGGCATCACTCAATATCGCACTGTTAGCTGTAGTAGCCATAAAGGCTTTTCCCACATTCAATTGAGCATTGGCCCCAAACACAATACCATTGGGGTTAATTAAGAAAAAATTGGCTCCCTGAGCATTTACAATGCCGTTAATATCTGAGGACAAATTGCCAGTTACTCTGCTCACAACCGCCTGATTTCCAGGGGCAGTCGTAAAGGTGGCACTGCCGCCAGTAGGAACAGAAAAATCTTGAAAGCTATGAAATATACTTGAACCCCGAGTAAGGCCACCATTGATGGTGAAATTGTTATTTGCCCCCGTTACCTGGGTACCCAAGGTATTATCAGCCACCGGAATCCGATTAGATGGTTGATAAATCTGCGCTTGGGCAGCAGAGGTGCTAAATAGCACAATCGCAATAAAACTTAAAGATATTTTGGCAATCATCGAACAAGATTGGGAATAAAGTGCTGGTCAACAGACGTTTATATAGATAGATCGCTGTGAGCGACCATAAATGTTTTAAGGCAATGTGGAAAATCTCCAGCCAAAAACATGCTCCTCATAGTATCATCAACGTATTTAATTCGAGATATATTCATGGCCTTTAATATTACTTCATCTCCCACTAATGCGGAGATCTTAGCTAACTTGCTAGGTGACACCACGGGTCTGAGTAATATTCAGATCACCACCAATGGAAATCCGCTGGCTGTGGGTCTGTTTCAAGATTCGCCATTGAATTTAAGTTCGGGGGTGTTGTTAAGCACTGGCCAAGCAACTCAAATTACCGGGGGCAATGCCAGCGATCGAAGTAATGTTTCCACTGTTTTGAATGGTCTTGGCACAGTTCCAAATGGCAACGATGCAATCACTCTAGAAATCACTTTTGATGCAGATGCCGTCGATCGCCAACTTTTTTTGCAGTATGTTTTTGGCTCTGAAGAATTCTTGGATTTTGCAGGTAATAGTTTTAATGATCGGCTTATTTTTGAGTTGAATGGGGTCAATCTAGCTAAGCTGAATGATGGAAAAATAGTTGAAGTTAACAGCCTTATACCGAGCAGTGACCCTACTACTTTTAGCCCCGATTTCATTCCTAATCTGTCTAATGCCAATCCGGCTTATTATCAAACTATTTTAGATGGATATACTGTACCGCTTACCATTAAGGGTAATTTATTACCTAATACCAAAAATCGATTAGTAATCACTATTCAAGATATTGGTGATGGTGCTGTAGATTCTGCGGTCTTTCTGTCTGGTGGTTCTCTGGGGGTTAGTAATCCGATTCCTACTGTCAATTTAACCGTTGAACCTCCCAGTAGTGTGAATGAAGATGGTTTGAACGGTATTTTTTATACATTCACGCGCACTGGGGTAACTGATAAAACTCTGAGTGTCAATTATCAGTTGGGAGGCACAGCAACTTTTGATAGTGATTATAGTTCATCGAATTCTCCTAGTCAGAGTGGAACTGTTACTTTTGCGGCGGGCTCTGCATCTGCAACCCTGTCTATTTTCCCGAAAATCGACGCTCTCGTGGAAGGAGATGAGACAATCACAGTAAATTTGTTACCGGCCAGTAATGCTGAATATGTTGTGGGAACTGCGGGATCTGCTACTGGGAATATTTTAGATGAAGATACTCTCCTCAACAATATTAGTCTGACTGTTTCACCTGAACAGGTAGTAGAAAATGCCTCAGGTAATTTGATTTATACTTTTACTCGTACTGGTTCAACCACAGAATCTTTGAGAGTAGATTACAATGTGGGCGGCACAGCAGTTTACCAAGATGACTATGTTGTATATGCAGTAGGCGGTACATCTTCTTTTCAGGGTTCTGTTGGAAGTATTACGTTCGAGGCAGGTGCAAGCACAGTTATTCTGTCTGTTGACCCCATACCTGATTTCATTATCGAGCCACTGGAAACCGTTGCTTTAACTTTGACTCCCAGTCGTTATGATCCTCAGCTTGGTCGTAGCCGCTCATACAATATAGATACTCCCAATACAGTTGTTGGCGACATTATTGATTCACCAATCATTCCACCAGCTATTAGTTTAATCGTTCAACCCGGTATAGTTGGCGAAAATAGCCAGACCAATCTGTCCTATTTTTTCTTTCGTGCTGGCTCAATAACTTCACCTTTAACCGTGCAATATTTTGTGCGCGGTACTGCTGATTTAGGCACAGATTATACGGTTACAGGGGCAGCAAGTTTTGATGACACCATTGGTACTGTCACTTTTCAGGCTGGTTCTGATCTTGCTATTGTTGACATTACACCAACTGCCGATTCTGTCATCGAGCCAACTGAAACGGTCATTTTGCAGCTTGATACGATCGCTGGCGCTATTGGTGGTTATACCGTCAACAATTTATCTGAAGTTGTGGGTTCGATCGTTGATGCGACGACCCCAATTATTAATCTCATATTGGAGCCTCAGATCGTTTTTGAAGGCGGGATGACTCACTTATTCTATGATTTTTCGCGCAGCGGTCCAACAAATAATGCTTTGACTGTGAACTACAGTATCGGTGGCGATGCAACTTTTGGTGCCGATTACAATCAAACTGGTGCTAACAGCTTTAATAGCACGACGGGCAGTATCGTCTTTGCGGCTGATTCTAGCACTGCTAGACTAGAAATTACCTCTCTCGTAGATGCGATCAACGAATTAACTGAATCTATTTCTTTGACCTTAGCAGATAGCCAAACTTATGCGATCGGCAATAATAGTTCTGTAGCTGGGTTTATCGAAGATGTTCCGATTATCTCAACTGTCAATTTGGCCTTGAACCGAGCCAGTGTTAATGAAGGCGGTACCGACAACCTTTCTTATACTTTCACTCGTATTGGTGGAATCGATAAGCCTCTGAATGTGCGTTATCAAATTACAGGTACCGCGATCAATGACACTGACTACAGTACGTTAGGTACTTCTATTACTGATCCCAACGACATTAACGTTAGAACTTTTGATTTTGCACCTGGTGCTAGTACCTATACTGTTCGAGTTGATCCTACTCCAGATACTTTATTAGAAGGAGATGAAACGGTTTCTTTGGAATTGCTGCCTTCCGTTATCGGTTTTGGATATGGACGATACATAGCTGGTGCTTCCAGTGCTGTGACTGGCGTAATCGCTGAGGCTAGTGCTCCATTGCCGGTTATTGAGGTTACTCTTTTACCAGCTAATGTTGTTGAAGGTGGACAGAACTTAGTTTATCTATTTACCCGCACTGGCTCCATCACCCAGCCTTTAATGATCGATTACAACATCAGCGGCACAGCGGTATTTACTGATGACTACAATCAGATTGGTGCCAATAGCTTTACTGGTACTGCAGGCAGCATCACTTTTGCCGCTAACTCTGCCACCGCAACATTGGCAATTACTCCTGCTGCTGATGCCATCACAGAACCAAATGAAATAGTCACATTAACTTTGGCGGGCAATCCCACCTACTCGATCGGCAGTAACAGCAATGCTTCTGGCACAATCTTAGATGCTCCACCTATCGTTGTTATCACACCGCCAGTCGTCAGCCTCGCGGTGAATTCAGCCAGTGTTAACGAAGATGGTACAGAGAACCTGATTTACACTTTTACCCGTACCGGAGCGATTACAGAGGCTCTACGAGCAAATTATAACGTTGGCGGCACTGCAAGCTTAGGGTCTGATTACTCAGTATCTGGTACCAATGACTTTCAAAGTACGAGCGGCAGTGTTGATTTTGCGATAGGTGCCACTACAGCCACTGTGATTATTGATCCCACTACAGATGCAATCATAGAGCCAAATGAGACAGTTGAGCTGACTTTAATCGGTGCAGGGTATGGCTCTCCCAGCTATATTGTCAACACCCCAGGGGTGATCAGCGGCACTATTGTTGAACCAATAACAGTGGTAAATTTACCGCCCACCCAGATCGTCTTTAATGGCAACGCTAACAATAACACCTTTAGAATTGCCGAAAACACCAGTATAGTTAATCGCATTAAAATCACTGATATTGCTATCACCGATGACCAACTAGGTACCAATACTCTCAGCCTCAGCGGTGCCGATGTAAGTAGCTTTGAGCTAGATGGCACCTCTCTATTTCTGCGATCTGGGGTGGTATTAGATTTTGAGACCAAAACCAATTACAACTTAGTCGTCAGTGTAGATGATGTCGCGGTTGGTAACACGCCAGATGTAGTTAACAACTTTACGCTGATTGTCACCGATATCAACGAGCCACCCACAGGTACACCGATAACTCTGATCGATGATATTGCTCAAAACACTTCAGTTAGAATATCTCGGACAGTCTTCCTTACTGGCTTTACTGATCCAGAAAATGACCCGCTGAATGTGGTGAATCTGATCGTGAACAACGGCACGATCATTGACAATAACGATGGAACTTTCACCTTAACTTCTACCCCCGGTTACAGTGGCCCAATCAACATCACCTACGGGATTACAGATGGAGTCAATACCCTCAATGGCCAATTGCGCAGCGTGATCGTGTTACCTCCAGAAAACGGCTTGAATTTTATTGGTACCACCAACTTAGATGTGGGTGCAATCAATCCCAGCAATGGGGTTTTTGCCGTTAACCCCAACAATATCAATTTGGTCGGAGATGAAATCAACCTACTCGGCGGTGCCAATTCAGTCACTGTTCCGGGCAAACGAATTACCTTGCAGCCCGATCGACCTAATCAAAATATTCAACTTGGTAGTGCCGACAGCAATAACGCCGATATTTTAGATCTGATTCCCGCTGACTTAGCGGCGATCTCCAATGGTTTTAGTAAAATCACTTTAGGGCATGCCAATGGTACCGGCAATATTAATATCAACTCTGCCATAACTTTTCGCGACCCAATTTTACTGCAATCTCCTGGTGGTCAGCTAAATATTGCTGCCCCCATTATCTTGGCCGATAATGCTACTTTAAATTTCAATGTAAGATCTTTGGTGAAATCTGGTGATAGCACTTTAGCAATCAATGGTAATAATACCACTATTTTTATTGGTAGCACTATCATCAATGGTGGTACCTTGTTGTTGGCCAAAGCTCCTAATACCCGAGCACTCAATGATGGAATGATTGCAATTAATAGTGGTACTTTGCAGCTAGGTGAAAAAGAACAAATTGATAATGCTGCCGATTTGACACTCAATGGCGGGACGCTTAATCTAAATAGCTTTAGTGAAACTCTTGATCAGCTTCAGGTTGCTAGTAACTCGTCGATCAATTTAGGCAACGGTAGCAGTAAGTTAGCTTTTGGCAACAGCAGCGGTCAAAGCTGGAATGGCATCTTATTGATCGAGAATTGGTCGAGTACCAGCGGTGAAAATATTCGATTTGGCAATAATGCCAACGGACTTACTGCCACACAGCTCAATAACATTCAATTTGCGGGCTTCGGTCGTGGTGCCACTATTAATGCCAGTGGGTTTATCGCTCCGATCGGCAGCACTGTTGTCAACCCGGCTCCCGATCAAGATGGAGTGAATGACGACATCGAAAATCTTGCTCCCAACGGCGGCGATGGCAACTTAGATGGCATCCTGGATAGTCTGCAAGAGAATGTGGTTTCGATCTTAAATCTGGGTGGTGTCAATGTTAATAGCATTGCTACTATTATCGCCAAAGCAGGAGCAAGAATTAATGGCTTGCGATCATTAGCTAACCCTATTACCACCGCAAATCTGACCTCTTTGGCCAACCCGATCGAGTTCAAAGTCACTGGTTTAAGTAATGGTGCTAGCACTACAGTGGAATACCTAATTGCCAGAGCCGATCAAAATCGTCAATACAATACCTATCTGATGTTTGGAGCCACGGCAGATAATCTTACGCCCCATGCCTATGAGTTTTTGTACGACGGCCAAACTGGCGCAGAGTTGTTTGATACCAACGGTGACGGCCTTACCGATAAAGCCGTAGTGCATTTTGTGGATGGTCTACGGGGCGATAGCGATCTGACTGCCAATGGCGAAATTCAAGATCCGGGTGCGCCAGGAGTTGCAAATACACCGGTTGGTTTGAGTATCGATGCCAATAACATTGTGCAGATTACCGGTGCTGGTACGGCGATCGCTAGTTTTTCTTTGGTAGCTAATCAGACTAAGCAAGTAAGTGAAGTAGGCTTCTTTAAAATTGATGGAACTAATGCCATTAAAGGTATTGCTGCCAATGCCGCAGGCTTTGCCCGCACGGCACTGCAAAGTGGCCAAGTGATCTTTAGTAGCTTAGCTGATAATTTGCTGAGTACTGCCGATATTTCTCGTCAACTACAGTTAAGCGCTGGCGATCGACTGGGCTTTTATCTAGTTCAAAATGGCACAGTAGATGCCGCCTTGCAAAGAAATGATTTTAGTAATGTGGTGTTCTCGTTAGATCAAGCTAACCCGTCTGGTAAAAAGGCTTTAGAGGTCACAACCGAAACCAATGGCAGCTATCATCTGAAGTGGGAACAGGGCAGTGCAACGGTTGCTGATGACCTGATTTTAAATCTGCAACTGCAAAATACTCCTTTGAACAATCAAAATTTAGTGGCCAGTATTCAGGGCGATCAAGAAAGTGAGCTGTTAGATTTGAGTTCTTTTACTGGTAGAGATGTTCAGGTAAC
>JANOXZ010000009.1:0-1670 GCA_031418695.1 Synechococcales cyanobacterium VAR_35_metabat_10 | reverse complement strand
ATCTGTACATTTCACGTACGCCAACTACACCGATTTCTTCAATCGGAGTAACATCACCAGCAACTACACCGTAGGTGATCAGACGGAGGTAGTAGTCTAGGTCGCGCAAGCAAGTTGCAGTCATTTCTTCGCCGTAAGCGTTGCCACCGGGAGAAACAACATCAGGACGTTGTTGGAACAGTTTGTCGCCTGCACCTTTAACTAGACGCTCGCGAGAGTCAGTTAGGGTTTGAGCGATGCGGAGACGACGTTCGCCAGAAGCTACGAAGCCTTTGATTCTATCTAATTCGCCTGGGCTGAGGTAGCGAGCTTCAGCATCTGCATTGACGATCGCTTTGGTGACGATACTCATTGTGGGTTACTCCAAAAAAGTTTGTTACCAGACTTACATTCGGCTACAAGCCTGTAAGTCTGAGGTTGATTACAGCCACTTATATCATATATAAGTTGACCGCAAATTAGGTGCCTTCCGCAATTATTCTGCGGCATTATGAGTGGTTTCTGAGTAAAGTCGTAATAGTTTGTAACGATCGGATAAGAGCGGGGAGTTGGGAGTTGGGAGTTGGGAGTTGGGAGAGAGGATTTAGAGTGTGAATCGGTTGCTATATCTGGGAGAATACAGAAATTTAGAATTGATGACTAATATTCCTTTCTTGATTCTGGATGTGTTTGCGACGGAGAAGTATACAGGGAATCAATTGGCTGTGTGTCTGGATGCGGGGGCTTTAACCGATCTTCAGATGCAGCAGATTTCGCGGGAGATAAATTTCTCGGAGACGACGTTTGTTACTAGCTCTGCGCCAGTTAATGGGGGCTACAATACCCGCATTTTTACGCCGACGACAGAATTACCCTTTGCCGGACATCCGACGTTGGGGACGGCGTTTGCGATTCAGCAGGAGATAATTAAAGATGCTGTGGAGCGGGTTAATCTCAATTATCAAGTCGGTCAAATTCCGGTAGATCTGAATTACCTCAACGGCGAACCCGATATTCTATGGATGCATCAGCAGCAGCCGAAATTTTACGATGCTGTGGATGTGGAGATGCTAGCGGCTGTGATTGGGGTAAGTCCGACAGATATCGATGTGCGTTATCCGATCGAGCCTGTCACAACTGGTTTACCATTTATCATCATCCCGCTGAAAACTTTAGCGGCAGTAAGTCAGGCGAAGCTAAATTTGGACTTGTATGATGAGAGTGTAGCCAATTTACCCGCTCAAGCAATTCTGGTATTTTGCTCGGAAACGATCGATCCCAATCGCCAGCTTCATGTCCGCGTTTTCACTGAGTGCTTTGGCATCCCCGAAGATCCAGCTACAGGTAGCGCGAATGGTTGCCTCGCCGCCTATCTCGCCAAACATCAATACCTCGGTAGTTCCAACTTAGATATTACCGTCGAGCAAGGAATTGAGATGGGTAGATCCTCGCTCCTCTATCTTCGCGCCGACTATACCCCCACCCACTGCCCCGTCAGCATCGGCGGCAGAGTCATCAAAATTGCTCAAGGCGAATTTATTCTGTAAAAATTCAGCACAGTGAAATTACTTAGATCCTAGATGGTGGGCAGTGCCCACCCTACGTTATTCAACCTCAAGCCTAAAACCTCAAGCCTAAAGCCTAGATCCCCCCTTTCCGAAATCTGAGAATTACGTTAAATTTAATTAAGA
>JANOXZ010000008.1:0-4975 GCA_031418695.1 Synechococcales cyanobacterium VAR_35_metabat_10 | reverse complement strand
CTGTGAAATATTGGTACAATAGCAATCATGATAATAGCTAAATATTCTCTCCTGTAAGAATAATGACTCACTCTCCAAAGATATACATTAGCTGTACAAACATTGACCGCGAAGAAGCTATTGATCTATTTAAAGAACTAGTGAGCAGAGAGTTTCAACCATCTCTGGGTATTTTTGATGGAACAACTACTGATTTATATGGCTTGCCGGATGATAGTTGGCCGGGAGAAACGAAGGAAGAAGTTCGATGGAGAAAGCAAAACAAGCTCAATGAGATTAAAAGTTCATCTAATGTTTTCTTGATTGTTTTATCAAAAGAATCTTCTGACTCCGAAGAAAATCAAAAACATATTAGCGATGAATGTGAATTTGCCCTGAAGTTAAAAGATAAAATAAAACCTGGATTTTTCCTGCTAACTAGTGTCATTGTTCGTAACAGTGCATATACAGGAGATCCAATTCTACCTCAAGCTCTTAATGAGTATGTGCCTCTGGAATGGTATGGGTATAAACATTACAAGGCTAAAAATCTTGAAAAGTTGATTCAAGGTATTTCAACTTCTTTAGTAAATCATAGTGAAACTGTCATTAATCGCCAGCTAAATAGATTCAAAACAGGGCAGGAATTAATTATTTCTAGGTTAGAAGTCAGAAATATAAAATGCTTTCGAGAACTGACGATCGATTTTAAGCAGCAACAAATCGATCGATGGACAATGCTGTTAGGAGATAATGCAATCGGTAAAAGCACACTACTAAAATGTATTGCCCTCGGCTTATGCAATGCCAGCGATGCCGCCGCACTTACCAGAATATCGGATATGAACAGCGAATTTATTCGTGCCGGAGAAACCCAAGGCTCTATTACCATTGAGTTACAGAGGGGAAAATTATCGAGAAATGCTCGTAAAAAATACCGCATCACCACCACCATCACCAAAGACGCAGCCGGAACATCTGAGGAGATTCGCCAGGAAGTCAGCACCCCATCACCCGAGGAGAAATTCCCCTGGGCAGATATTTTTGTCTGTGGCTACGGAGCTTCTCGCTCTCAAGAAGCTGATACTAGCCATGAACGCTACAAAATATTTGAGGCTGTGCAATCGCTCTTTAGTCACGAAGTGCGCTTGCAAAACCCTGAGCTGATTCTGTTGCGACAAGACCCAGAAGTCAGAATATTACTGCAAGAAAAACTACAGAGTATTTTGATGCTGGACGAAGAAGATTATCAAATCGATGCTGGTAAAACAGGGCTGAATGTGTTGGGGCCTTGGGGAAAAGTGAATTTCAATAAACTTAGCGATGGTTATCGTAGCACCACCCTATGGGTCTTAGATTTCTTGGGTTGGTTGATTTACGCAGGGCGGTTAGGAGATAACAACGAAATTGGCGGAATTTTAATTATTGATGAATTAGAGCAACATTTGCATCCGCGTTGGCAGCGTAATATTGTAGAGCTGCTGCGTCGTCAATTTCCTAAAACCCAAATTATTGCTAGTACCCACACACCTTTGGTCGCTGCTGGAGTCGCCGATATTGAAGAAAGCTGTTTGCTGAAGTTAGAACGCGATGAAAATAATGAGATTAAGATTGTGACGATCGATCAAGCCGAAATCGCCGGAAAACGCGCTGACCAAATCCTCACCTCTCCTGCCTTTGACCTTTTGACCACTCGAAACAATAAAAGCCATGATGAGGTCGATCGCTACACAGAACTTCTATCGAAATCTGCACCGACACCCGCTGAATCTGCTGAATTAGAGCAGCTCAAGCCTTTGGTGCAAAGTAGATTAACTATCAGTGAAACGCCGATCGCCCAAAAAGTAGAGCAGCTTTTGGATGAAGCACTGCAAAAAATAGCTCATGAGCATCCCCCTGCGCTGCTGGATCTTGAGACCAAGAAACAGCTTCAGGCTTTATTTGAATCTGATGATGAGGATCTCTAGTGCGAAAAGTTAAGGTGCAACCGCCAGATACCCCGGCCTGGAAACGCTGGATTAAACAATGTGAGAAGGCTGCAAAACAGATTCAAGAGCAAGTTGATCGGGGAGAAAAGCCATCATTCGATGAGGCTGTGTACAAAAAATACAAAGAATTTTTCATGGATACGGCATTTCACGGTAAATGCGGTTATTGTGAATGCCCGGTTAAAGACTTTCAACATGGAGAAGTGGAACATTTTCGTCCCAAAGCAATGGTCACTAACGAAAAAAACGAAACGATCCATAACCATCCCGGCTATCATTGGCTAGCCTACGATTGGCAGAATTTATTAATTTCTTGCATAAAATGTAATCAGCTCTCAAAACGTGGATTTGGCAAGGGCTGTCGTTTTCCAGTTGTAGATAAGCACGCTTATAATCCGGAACTGATCGATCAAGAAAAGCCTTTGTTAATCAATCCTACCAGTAGCATCGGAGAAGATCATCCCAGCAAGCATATGAAGTTTAATCCCGAAAATGGTCGTTTGGATGCACTTACTAAGCGCGGAGAGATGTGCATCCAAGTATTTGGTCTTAATCATCGCGACCAATTAATTGAAGATCGAATAAGAGCTAGGCGAGAAGCTCTGCTTTTAAAGTCACAAATCTATTCGTCATCCGAAGAGGAGAGGACAAAAGCGATCAATGAAATTATTGCGATCAAACATGGCAAAAAGTCTTACTCGATCGCCCAGGTAGAAGCTGTTGTTGCCCTAAAAGCATTGTCTATATAAAAGCACCCATCGGCACTTTAAAGATCTCAGCTAGTTTCTTAGCCTGAGTGGTTTGGGTTAGGAAGATCTAAAATACCTCTGTGAATAACTATGATCAAATAATCGTTTAACTATTTGAATTTATTGATTCTACTGTATCTTCGGCTTTTATCTTGGTTGTAACAGAACCAATGGCAAGACAATCTATTTGTATAGTTTTATTGCGTTTGCAAAATGAGGGGATCGAGTACTCTTAACTTCTCAATTCCTGATCGAGCCAGATACAGATTTACCTAATTCAAGCAATTGTTTCTTGACTCATGAAAGCTTTGAAACCCCAGCTATAAAAGGTTTTATAGCTTTTAGGGAAGCTTGGGAATATATTTGAGCATAATATGGATGCGATCGACCATTGCCATATCCAGTCCAGGTGAGATTATCCAAAATATTTTATTTTAGGACTAGCCAAATTATTTTTTATGGTGTATCGTAAAAACATAGGTCAACTTAAACACCTTCCTTTTTTATGATTTCCGCAACTACAGACACATCCAAACGCAATCTCCTCCGTCGCCAATCCAACTGGAATTTGGCGCTACAGATGCTGTCTTTACGTATGCAGATGTTAAAACGCAATCATACCAATCTGCATCAATGGCAGAAACACATACAGTGGGGGGAGTGCTGGCATAAGCCAGTCCCAGCATAGCGATCAACGATCACAAGTCGCTGACAACCCCCGCTCTTATCAACAGCGAGGGTTGTTTTTTGTGGTTCTTTAGTCAAAGTAGATTTTTGTTGGTTTACCAAATCAGCACAGGATTACTGTAGCTATTAGACCAAAAAAAAGAGAAAAAAGATTTTTCAAGAAATACTTGACAATTCTTGAAACCTCTTGTAACACTTGTAATATAAAAACAAGAAAGCGACACTATCATTGAGTTTTAGCTTACTCTTAATCGACTAAAGACCACTAACTGCAACTGAATAAACCATCAGTTGTCGTTGCCAATCTTCTCTATCAATTGACAATTGTTAACTATCAATTGTCAACTTGCACCTTGAAAATCGAATAATTTTATCGTCATATTTAAAATGGCAGTGTGGCCTAACGACTAAGGCACTCGTTTCATAAGCGAGAAAATGTGGGTTTGATTCCCACCACTGCTACCAAGCAGGGATAGTGTAATGGTAACACCACGGACTCCAAACCCGTAGTTCTAGGTTCAAATCCTAGTCTCTGTGTGTCGTTATGGGCAAGGGTTTTTAAAATTGTTTAAATTCCGAATGTCTTACCCCAAGACATTCTTGCTCTTCTTGCGACTTTGAGAACGTAGCGTAAATGGACAGCGCGTCGGCTTACGAATCCGAAGATTGCAGGTTCAAGTCCTGCCGTTCTCATGGGAAATAGCAATTCCCCTCAATACCTTTGTTAACTCAGAGGTTCTACGCCCTTGTGACGGAACTGGAATACGTGCTGGTCTTAGAAACCAGATTTTGTGGGTTCGACTCCCATCAAGGGTATTGGCATTAGCCAACATAGTCACAACGACTAAATTCATTGTCTTGTAGCTCAATGGCAGAGTAGGCGGTTGTTACCCGCACGACGTAGGTTCGATCCCTACCAAGACAGCCAATGCTTTGTGGTGTAATTGGCAACACACCTGATTTTGAATCAGGCATTCTAGGTTCAAGTCCTAGCGAAGCAGTTAGAAAGATTAACTACTTTCTAAATCAAAAACCTCTGTTAACTCAGAGGTAACTACGCCCTTGTGATGGAACTGGAATACGTGCTGGACTTAAAATCCAGATTTTGTGGGTTCAAATCCCACCTTGGGCATTGGCATCGCTAGCTTTGACAGTGGTGCTGAGACAGTCAAATAGTAACAACGATCTTGACTGAATTTCACGAGCGTTTGGCAGAACGGTCATGCACCTGACTTTTAATCAGGTTCAAACAGGTTCGACTCCTGTAGCGCTCATTGCCTTGTTGCTATGCAATTAAGGCATCAAAAAATGGTGTTTGAAGCTGAAGCGGTCGAGGCTCTTGTTTGTGGAACAAGACATTAGCGGGTTCGAGTCCCGTCAGACACCCTAGTTATAGTTATTTTAAGTGGTTATTAGACGACAATTAACTTCGGTTCTTCCGAGCTTTTGGTGATCAGGAAAAAACGATAGACTGCTATGGAAAATAATCTGCCGTGACATGAGCCTACAATTTCTCCAATGCCTGCTTCCTGGTGTCAACCTGCTTCGCTTAGAGCGCTATGAAATCGATGC
>JANOXZ010000007.1:0-2903 GCA_031418695.1 Synechococcales cyanobacterium VAR_35_metabat_10 | reverse complement strand
CACCACCGATCGCTGTGCTAGTTTTTTCTACCACATTGGTAGGTAGACTCAAATCACCAGACAGCGGAATGCCACTATCTTGATTGTTGCTAAAACCAGTAGTACCAGTGGCAAAGCCGGTAGTGCCGGTAGTGGCAGTAGGCTTCACATCGTTTTCAGAATATAAAGGGTTCAACCGCTTAGGCTCTTGGGTAGCAGTTTCTTTTTTCTTGCCACCAGCCAAAGCCCACCAGCCTAAACCTGCTGCGCCTACACCAAGGGGAATCAACCACCAGGGTAGACCACCGCCTTTTTCAGCTCCGCCTGTAGCTCCAGCCGCGCCCTCTGGCTTGGGATCTGTTGTACCGCCAGCAGTCTCTGGCTTGATATCGCCAGGAGCCGATGCCGGAGCAGTTCCAGCAGCTCCTATGGCGGTAATACCTGGTACAGCAGCGATCGCCGCAGCACCTTCAGGTGAATCCACAAAACCTAATAAAGCCTTCGCTCCTTCACTGAGTTTGTCCTTGGGATATACATAGGACATTGGCTGAGAGAAAGCATAGCGCTTGTCATCAGGCTGTACGGTATTCAAAGATAAAACCTTGACTCCAGGCAAGCCTTTGACTTGACTAAATGGCAAATAACCAATGCCGTTTGCTCCCAGTTTCGCAGCAACCGATTTGGCACTGTTGTCGGTTAGCTGGGTAGCGTTGCTACCAGTTTTTAGACCACTTTTAAAAACTGGGTAACGACCAAATGCTTGGCGAGTATCACTGATACCACTTTGGTCGATTACTTTAATCTCTCCTTTACTACCACCAACTTTAGACCAGTCTTTTATTTCACCCTTGTAGATTTTGGCGAACTGATCGAAACCAATGTTGCCTTTAGGGACGAAGGTATTTTTATCACTGATGATGATCGCAATTTTCTCAGAGCCCAAGTTCTTGACTCCAAGACCCTTGGCTAGCTCTTCTTTTGTCAGCGGACGACCAGCGCCGATGATATCGACTTCGCCCTTACCTAAAGCTTCCAGCCCTTTGCTGGTACTGGTGTAAGTTGGGACAATTTCAGAGTCAGGAAACTTCTTCTTAAATGCATCTTGAAGACCTTTGTTGAGACCCTCTAAACTTTGGGAGCCGCTAACCTTAACTTTTGTATCTTTAGGAAGCGAATTAGGGAGAGGAAACTTAGTTTCCGCTGCTGCTTGTGCTAAAACTTTCGGTGTTGCTGCCACAAGCCCTGCAAGGAGGGATAGTGTTACTACCGAACTCGTTTGTATTTTCATTGTAGTAAAAGTAGTAATAACAAGGTCATTTGGATATTGTCATTAATTAGATTTTTCATAATCTATATGACTAACCAATTATTTCTCAATCGAGAATAAACATAGAGCATAACCCTGCCGGTTTGCAATAGCTTGGCAGCCTACCCTGATTCTAGATAGGCTTATACCTACTGCCAGACATTGTAAGCGTAGATTTGAAAAATTTTGTCCCCAACGCAACATATTTTAGGATTTTTACTGATTCTGGGCATAAATCATTGACAAATCGATGGACTCAATCTTCCATTCTGTAACCCAGTTCTGCCAAGCGCAGCCTTGACTGCCGCCACTTAGGCTGGACTTTTACAAACAGCTCCAGATATACTTTCCCGGCAATCAACTTCTGCATTTCTGCCCTAGCTCCACTGCCGATCGACTTCAACATTGCCCCAGCTTTGCCAATCAAAATTCCTTTTTGGGAATCGCGCTCTACATAAATAGTGGCCAACACCCGAGTAATTTTGGCATCTTCTTGTACCCGATCGATGGTCACGGCCACTGAATGGGGCACTTCTTCTTTGGTAGAAAGCAAAATTTGCTCCCGAATCAGCTCCCCCATAATGAAGCGCTCAGGCCGATCGGTGACTAAATCTGGTGGATAGTAGAAAGGGCCGATTTCTAGTTGATCGATGAGCATATCTTGCAGCTCCGCCACCCCTGTTCCAATGAGCGCCGAAAATTCACAAATCGGCCAAACCTGCTCACCGATTAGCTCTCGGTAACTTTCTTTGATGCTATTGCGCCGATCTTCTGGGGCATTATCAATTTTGTTTAAGCCTAAGATAATTGGCGTAGGCGAATTGGCTAATAAATCTGCAATAAACCGATCGCCACCACCGGCTTTCTCGCTACCATCCACCACAAATAACACCACATCCACGGCATCGATCGCCGATTGAGCGTTGTGAACCAATACTTCCCCTAGCCGATGATGCGGCTTATGAATACCAGGGGTGTCTACTAAAATTATTTGCGCCCGATCGGTGGTCAAAATCCCCTGCAACCGATTTCGGGTCGTCTGAGCTACCGGCGAAGTGATCGCCACCTTTTGACCAATGAGCTGATTCATCAGGGTAGACTTGCCCACATTGGGACGACCGACAATACCCACAAAGCCCGATCGAAAGTCTGGCGGTGCCACTGGCAACAGCTCAATACTTGCTAAATCTGCGAGAGGAGTGGATTCTGACATCGGGCGAACACTAATAGGGCTGTGTCGCTTAGCCTACCATTTTGAGTGGAAAATTGATAATTGAGAATTGACAGCGTTTTTCTAGCCAACCCATTATCAATTATCAATTTTTCATTCCCAATTTTCCTAGACTGTCATAATGTCTTTTTGCTTGTCAGCTAAGACTTTTTCGACGTTGGCAACGTATTTGTCGGTGAGCTTTTGGATCTTTTCTTGCAGATTTTTGGACTCGTCTTCGGAGATTTCGCTGCTTTTCTCTTGTTTTTTCACCTCGTCGATGCCATCGCGGCGGATGTTGCGGACAGAGACTTTGCCTTCTTCGGAGTATTTGGCAGCCTGTTTCACTAGTTCCTTGCGGCGTTCGGTGGTGAGCGGCGGAATATTTAACCGGATGGTTATGCCATC
>JANOXZ010000006.1:0-5948 GCA_031418695.1 Synechococcales cyanobacterium VAR_35_metabat_10 | reverse complement strand
TCTGAGTGGAACAAAGGCGAATTATCTAGCTTCTTGATTGAAATTACCGCCGATATCTTTAAATATATGGATAAGGAAACCAATCAGCCCCTAGTCGAATTGATTATGGATGCCGCAGGCCAAAAAGGCACCGGACGCTGGACTGTGCAAAGCGCTTTGGAACTTGGAGTGGCCATTCCCACCATTATTGCGGCGGTCAACGCCCGGATCATGTCTAGCTACAAAGGCGAACGGGTGGCCGCATCCAGCATTTTAACTGGACCAACCGAGAAATTCACCGGCGATAAAGCCACCTTTATCAACCAGGTTCGGGATGCTCTCTATTGCTCCAAGATTTGCTCTTATGCCCAAGGCATGGCGCTGTTGCAATCGGCTTCTATTGCCAATTCCTATAGCCTCGACCTCGGCGAGATTGCCCGGATCTGGAAAGGCGGCTGTATTATTCGGGCAGCTTTCTTGGATAAGATCAAGCAGGCTTTTCAAGCCCAGCCCAATTTGCCCAACCTGCTGTTGGCTCCAGAGTTTAAGCAAACTATTCTCGATCGGCAGGGCGCTTGGCGCGAAGTGTTGATTCAGGCGGCGCGCTTGGGTATTGCAGTTCCAGCTTTCAGTGCTTCTTTGGACTACTTCGATAGCTATCGTCGTGCCAATTTGCCCCAGAATATGACTCAGGAGCCAACAACAGGTTAGGCAACGCTGGGTTTTGATCAAAAGCCTTCTTAATACTGTCCAAGAAGCCCGCCCGAATAATACAGCCGCCTTTCCAAATGCGGGCAATTTCACCCAGATTCAGATCGTATTTCTCAGCTTGGGAAGCAGATCTCAATAAGGCCATCCCCTGTGCATAAGAACAAATCTTCGAGCAGTACAGCGCATCGCGTACTTGATTAATAAAGGTGGCTTTATCGCCAGTGAATTTATCAGTTGGTCCGCTCAATATTTCCGAAGCAGCGACCCGCTCATTTTTATAGCTCGACATAATTCGAGCATTTACTGCGGCAATGATCGTCGGAATTGCTACGCCAAGTTCTAGAGCACTCTGCACTGTCCAGCGACCAGTACCCTTTTGACCAGCGGCATCCATGATTAGCTCTACCAAAGGTTGCTGAGTTTCGGGATCAATTTTGCGGAAAATATCAGCAGTAATTTCAATCAAGAAGGAATTCAGCTCAGCGGTTTTATTCCAATCGGTAAAGACCTGACGCAGTTCTTGATTATTCAAGCCCAAAACATTTTTTAGCAAATCGTAGGCTTCTGCAATAAGCTGCATATCGCCATATTCAATGCCGTTATGCACCATTTTCACGTAGTGGCCAGCTCCAGCGGGGCCAATATAGGTAACACAAGGGCCATCGTCAACTTGGGCGGCAATTTTCTTTAGGATTGGTTCCAGGTTATCGTAAGCGGCCTTGGTTCCTCCCGGCATCAAGCTGGGGCCATTTAATGCGCCTTCTTCACCACCGCTGACTCCCATGCCGATGAAGGTTAAGCCCATGCTCTCTAGTTCGGTGGCACGGCGAGCAGTGTCACCAAACAGCGAGTTACCACCATCAATGATGGTGTCACCTTTGGCAAGTAGGGGTTTGAGTTGTTGAATTACTTTATCTACTGGATCGCCAGCTTGTACCATCAACAAAATGAGGCGAGGTTGAGCAAGGCTGCTGACGAAATCTTCGATCGAATATGCCGCATGAACATTTTTACCGGGAGCACGGTTCTGCATGAAGCTCTCGGTCTTGTCTTTAGAACGGTTGTAAACGGAAATCGGAAAGCCATTGCGCTCTACGTTTAGCGCGATATTTTCGCCCATAACGGCGAGGCCGATGACACCAAAGCTTTGTAGAGTCATAAAAATCTGGGGTTAGGTGAGTTTTGGCTGTTTGCTGTTACAGGTTAACGCGATCCCCCTAAAATGACGTTCGATCGGCAGTAATCTTAAGATTTTGGCAACAAAAAAGCGGCCAAATAGCCGCTCGCACTCTAATAGTTAGTTTTTAGAACGTGAAAGTTGTCCGTACAGTACCTAATAAAGCACCAGTGTTGCCGTTAACCAACTGGTTAGGGTTGGTCAAGTAGATCAAACCAGGAGTAATCGACAAATTGTCATTGAGCTTGTACTTGTAGAATCCTTCCAAGTGGTAAGCACTATTCGCACTAGCAGGATCATTGGTTACAGTAGGAGCTTGTCCTACAAAGAAGCCCAACAAGTTACCGGGTTGGCCAATATTAGGGAACGCGGCACCAAGACCATAAGTGAGAATGCTGGCATTGCCGATCGGAGTACCGGTAGCAGAAGTGCTAGTCAAATAGCCATTTAAAGCAAAATTGTCATTTACTTTATAAGAAGCAGAAGCTCCATAAGAGTTGCTGTTTTGAGCTGGCAAAGCAGTTCCCACCACTGGTGAACCACCGCCAAAGTCGTAAATGGCACCACCAGCATTGTAAGCACTAACGTAGGCCAATCCGAAGTCAAATTTTTCGGAAGGCTTAAAGTTAACTTGAGCCAAAATGGAATTGCGACCACCAAAAATACCATTACCAGCGGCCGGACTGTTGGCTCCAGAAGCACCACCAAAGTAGCTGAGGTTAATGGAGTCTAGACCAATACCAGTGTTAGCACCATTCAAAGGAACAGTTAAGCCAACTCCAGTACCACCACCAATTTTGTATATGGGGTTTTCTTCAGCTAAAGAAGAAATTGCGCCGCTACCACCAGTGAAGTCTTGGAAGTAAGGGTTGTGAGTTTCAGCGTAGTCGGAGTGAATACCATTAACAGCTCCAGCATAAACAGTGGCATTGCCCAAGGGAAACTGATAAGCCAACCAATCTAGGCTAAAAGAGTTGTTGACACTACCACCAAAGGTAGTTTGACTACCATTAGCTGCGGGGATTCCACCATTTAGACCACCGATATTGACATCGTTGCGCAGTGCGCCGTAGCCCGCTCCGTTGTTTTGGGCATTCAAACGAGTGTAAAGCTTGTCTTTACCTGTGAAAGTGCTTTCCAGTAACAGACGAGCGCGATTGCTAACAGTTGCATTGCTGCCGGGAGCACCACCAGTAAGCACTGAGTTTAAGCCCACAACAACTTCACCTTTCAGTTTCGTGGTGGTAGAAAATTGGCTGGTTTGAGCCAAAGCGGTGCGCTGTTGAACTTTCTCAATGCGAGTATCAATGTTGCTCAGTTCAGCACGAAATTCTTGAGTAAGGCGACGTAGGGTGTCTAGCTCTTCGGTAGAAACTTGGTTAGTACCCTTAGTTACCAGTGGTTCTACTTTGTTTAAGCAAGATTTTAAACCATCTACAAAAGCGTCGCGGGCGATCGATTGACCACTAAAAGCTTTGCTGTCGCAGTCGTATTTGTTAGCTAAACCTTGAAGTGCGCCATATTGCCAATCGCTAGGTTGAACTTCAGTCGCATCGGGGCTGAGAGCATCATTTTTTGCAACGAGAGGTGCTTTAGCAGCTTGGTTAGCGGTGAGATTGACAGATTTGTTAGCAACTACTGGTGCAGCAAAGGCAGTAGTTGAAACTAGTAAGCTAGCTGCATAAGCCGCAGGCAGAGCTAACAGAATTTTTTGAGTAATACTTGACATTATTGATTATGCTCCTCAGCAAACTTTTTTGAGGCTCTTGCGAGCTTTTAGTGGACACCGATATGGATGATCCCCGATAGCGCTACGCGCTCCGAAAGGAATCGATGCTCAATCATTATAAGCAAAGTGACGAACAGTGATTGTGTTTTGCGCCCAAGAAAGCTTAAAGATTTTGACAAGAAAACAGCAGCTAACTAGTTAGCTGCTGTTTTGGTATTAAACTCAAACCGATTTTAGAAGGTGAAAGTAGTTCTAACTGTACCGAGAAGAGCACCGGTACTATTAGTGAGCACTTGGTTAGGATTGGTCAAATAGATCAAACCCGGTGTAATCGAGATGTTGTCATTCACTTTGTACTTGTAGAAGCCTTCTAAATGGTAGGCACTACTTGCCAATGCAGCATCGTTGGTTACAGTGGGAGCTTGACCAATGAAGAACCCTAATAGATTACCGGGTTGACCCACTTTGGGAAAGGCTAGACCAATACCATAGGTAAGAATGTCTCTATTGGCGTTAGCAACGGTGGTTGCGGAGGTTTTGGTGATATAACCATTGATGTTCAAACTGTCGCTTGGTTTGAAGGAAGCCGACAGACCATAGGAATTGCTGTTGTTATAACCGGGTCCACCAATACTTGCAGGTCCAGTAGCCAAACTACCCACAACTGCCCCACCGCCACCAAAATCATATATACCACCACCATTATGGTAGGCATTTACATAGGTCAAACCAAAGTCGAACTTGTCGCTGGGTTTGAAGTTTACTTGAGCTAAGTAAGAGTTGCGACCAGCTAAGAAGCCATTGCCATTGGCTGGACTATTGGCTGTAGTCCCTGCAAAGTAGCTGAGGTTCACCGAGTCCAGAAAACCGCCGCTGCCTAAAGGAATCGCTACCCCAACACCAGTGCCGCCACCAACTTTGTAAATTGGGTTTTCTTCAGCTAAGAACGAAATCGCGCCGCTGCCACCGGTAAAATCTTGGAGGTAGGTGCTGTGGGTTTCTGCATAGTCGGAGTGAATCCCGTTGTATGCTCCTACATACACACTGCCGCTACCAATTGGGAATTGATAGGCTAACCAGTCTAAACCAACGGCATTATTGCCCCCAAAATAGGTTTGATTGGCTTCAGAATTACTCGGACCATTTTTAAAATTACCATAGTCACCACCGTTGTTGGCGGTGAGACGGGTGAACAGGCGGTCTTTGCCGTTAAAAGTACTTTCTAACAGTAGACGAGCACGATTGGCTACCGTAGCGTTACTGCCAGGAGCACCACCAGCAAGCACTGTATTAAAGCCCACAATTACTTCGCCTTTGAGCTTAGTGGTGGTAGAAAATTGACTGGTTTGAGCCAGGGCGGTGCGTTGTTGTACTTTCTCAACCCGAGTATCTATATTGCTCAGCTCTGCCCGAAATTCTTGAGTCAGACGACCTAATGTATCCAATTCTTCGGCAGAAACTCGATCGGAGTTCTTGGCCAAAATTGGCTCTACTTTCTTGAGGCAAGAGTTTAAACCATCTACAAAGGTGTCCCGAGAAATTGCCTGACCAGATAAGCTGTCACTACTGCAATCGTATTTAGTCGCCAAACTTTTGAGTGCGTCGTATTGCCAATCACCGGGTTTAATTTCAATAGCATCAGGGCTAATAGCTTCATTCTTAGCTACCGCTGGAGCCAGAGGAGCTTCTGCTTTTATGCTTGATTCTGCTACTTTAACTTTCGTCTCGGCCTTCTTTGGATCGATCGATAGAGAGCCATTGGCATCAATTGGACTAATATCAACCAATTTATTGACAGCCAAGGGTTCAGCAAAAGCTGTCATTGCAACCAGCAGACTGGCAGCGCCAGCAGTAGGCAAAGTAAACAAGATTTTTTGAGCAATACGTGACATGGTAGGGTGTTTCTCCTCAAGCAAATGTTTTAGTGATTACTGTAGCTTATTGGTACATGCGAATTGCTTTAACTTTCCTCTATTGACTCATTTTTGGTAATTCGATTAGTGGTAGTAATGTTTGCCACTAGAATTCATAAGACAAAGATAAGATATTCTACGGGTAGCAAATAAGCATTTTTGTATACTTCAATACACCTCGTCTACCAGAAGCTGTAGCACCCTAGTCATTTTGGAGATAGATCACAATAACCAGACAAAACTATCCGCTCCCACTCTTGGCCAGCATAAAGCTGGAACCAAAAATGGGAGCGGTCTAGCGAGTTTTCGCTCTGGAACCTGACTGCCGGGGGAACCCCAGGCAATGGCAGGCAAAATATTAATTAAATAGATTGACCTGTCGGAGTCTTAGAGAACGGCCCCGGCACACAGCCGGTTAGCTCCAGTTGAAAAACCCTGA
>JANOXZ010000005.1:0-1591 GCA_031418695.1 Synechococcales cyanobacterium VAR_35_metabat_10 | reverse complement strand
AGAACGCTATAATGTTAGTCTCGATCGGTTTAGGCAAATTGAAGACCTATTTGTGCCAACTAATCCAGATGCAAAATTCACAATCTGGCACGCTGTTTGCTTTTACCCTGACAAGGAGCCAGAATTTAAACTTTATCTGAACCCTCAATCCCAGCACAATCATCGAGCAGCGGCGGTAGTTGAAGAATCACTCGTGCGATTAGGGTTTCCTCATGCTTGGATCGGATTGGCTGAAATCGCTGCTCAACGTGGCCCTGATCAGGATAACTTCGTCTACTTCTCTCTCGATCTCTCATCCCCTGCTCAAGCACGGGTGAAAGTCTATCTCCGGCATTATGATGCTACAGTAGCGGATCTGGAAAAGGCATTGAGTTTGGCTGATAATTATGTTGCTGGAGATGCGACGGAATTTTGTCAAGCTCTTACACCGCAACAAGGGCTATTCACGTCAAAACCGATCGTCTCTTGCTTTTCATTTATTGAAGGGAATAAAGATCGACCATCGAGTGGGACACTATATGTGCCAATTGGACACTATACCAGTAGCGATCTCGTAGTAAGCGATCGCATGCACCAATATTTCATTCAGCATAGCCTTTCATCTACTACCTACGATCGAGCACTCCAAGCCTTTGCGATTCGTCCTCTAAATTTAGGATGTGGAATGCACTCCCACATCTCGATTCAACGCAAACAGCAACAGTCTTGGGTCACCGTTTACCTTAATCCAGAAGTATACACTGTTCGTCAAAACAGCCTAGAAGCCGACAAAATCCTAGCTAAAAATACAAGCCGCTCGATCGAGGCAACAGCTTGGCATTATGAGACCAACTCGATCGCCGATCATCCTTTTTTGCAAAGATTACAACGAGAACCTGTTAATCTGACTCACCTGTGGCTATTGTTTGCCAATGGTCGAGAAGGCATTGTTGCTAATTTTACCCGTCGTCTCGCCACTGTTATTGGTCGAATCGAACACGAGCACATTTGTTGTATTTTGACAAAGCAGTTGAATGAAGAACTAGGAAACGGAGACATATCCAAAGTTCACCGGAAACTGTTCGATCGATTGATTCTTGCCCTAGAACCTCACAAACCACAATTCGTGACAGCGGAAATGTTGGCACCTGGAGATGAATTGAGCCAGCGGTTGGAATCACTGTACGCCGATCCCAATCCTTATATAGGTGTAGGCGCAGCGATTGTGATGGAGATTCGTGGGAAGCAAATTGATGAAGTCATGGGCAAAGAGTTTGCCACGAAAACAACTGTCGATCGTTCATCTCTATTGTGGCTTAATCTTCATGAAGAACTAGAAATTGGTCATGCTGAGGAAGCACTAGAATTAGCAAGCATAGTTGGGAAAGGAGATGGAGACAATCATGCTGGGCAAAAAGGAGCAGAAATGACTGCTGATGCACTATGGAATTTTTTCAACGGGATGTATCGATTGTGTTTCATATAAACTTTTGCCAACTTACCAATGAGCGAGCTTGATTTTACTACTCTCCGCAAACATTTTCCTCTTTTGGAAGAACGGACTTATTTAGGGACTCACTCTCTTGGGCCATTACCACAAGCAGCATTTTTA
>JANOXZ010000004.1:0-2697 GCA_031418695.1 Synechococcales cyanobacterium VAR_35_metabat_10 | reverse complement strand
CAGAAACTAGTGGCCGAAATGTTCCAGACCTGGCTGCAGGGAGAAATTGCCAAAGGGCTAGCAACCAAAGCTGAAGCAGTGCCAGAAATTGAAGATGCCCCAATCTCAAATCCAGTCTCAAATCCAGTCTCAGGCCCAGTCGAAACTCCAGAATCAGATTCCACCATTTCTTAAAATAAGTTTCTTAAAATAAGTTTTTATTATGACTTTTACCGCCAACGTTCAAACTAAAAAAATCCAAGATTTTTTTACTACCACCCCACCTTTTGCCCAGCTACCAGACCAGGCGATCGCCGACCTAACTGAGCAATCACAATTTGTCCGCTATCGGATGGGGCAAACCGTGCTAATGCGTGAGCAAATGCCCGCCCAGATCTCCATCATTTATACCGGCCAAATCCGGCTGCTGGGCTACGACCCCCAGACCAAAATGCCGATTACTCTGCGTCTGATGGAGATTGGAGAATTAGTTGGTTGGGCAGGAGTCTTGCGTGGTAAATCTTGCGAAACGGCGATCGCCTCGGTAGATACGGTGTGTTTGCAAATTCCGATCGCCTTTTTCCAAAAAATGGTGTCTAAGCACACCCAGCTAGAAGCAGCCTATATTTATACCGCCCAGCTCATCGAAGTCTATGACTTGTTGGGTCAGGTGTTGGCCGAAAAAGCCAATAGCGATGCCTTAATGTCGGCCTGTGGTGCCAGTGACCTGAAAGAATTGGCCGTGATGCTGGCACCGATCGCCATTGTGCGCAACTTGGTACCGGGCAAATCGCCCATGAAAGATCTCGATGCTAACCGCACTTGGTTGGTGAGTAGTGGGGTAATAGAAGGCTACGAAGTCGGTAAAAATATTAGCCCCCGCGAAGAGGATTCTGGTCAAGATGTCGTGGTAGCCAAGCCAGATATCGCCCGGTTAGTGGGAGTGCCCGCCCTCGAAGAAGCAGATCTCAGCGGCGATCTGACCAGCACTTTTTATAACCCCACCGCTTTTTCGCCGACCGGCTTAGGGATTCCCTATGCCCCTGACCAGCCGATCGCTGGCGATGTTGGCCCGGTAGAATCGGTGCGTGGTTCCCGAGGTAAACTGCCTTTTGTAAGCGGTCGGGGTGTGCATGACAGCACCATGGCCTGCTTTAAAATGCTGGCTAAGTACTTCCGACTAACTTTTAAGCAAGATACGATCAACCGAATTTTAACCAACCAACTGCGCAATGGCAGCTCGCTTTCGCTGCAAACCTGTGGGGCAATTGCCGAAATGCAGGGGATGAATGCCCAAATGTTGCGGGTGCCCACGTCCTCGATCGGTAAGCTTACCGCTCCGATTTTGATTCCTTGGGAAGACTCCTTCGCAATTATTTATGAAGTCAGCGAAAAAGAATACACCCTGGCCATTCCTTCGGTAGGCATCCGCCGCTATAAGCCCAATACTTTTAGCGATATGTGGGGCAGCAGCGGCGAAATTCTGCTGATTCAGCCCCCCAAAGCCGCCAGCGCCGAAAAGTTTGGCCTGAGCTGGTTTATTCCGGCAGTGAAAAAGCATCGCAAAGTGCTGATCGAAGTCTTGGTGGCCTCACTGTTTGTGCAGTTGTTTGGCTTGGCCAACCCGTTGATGACCCAACTCATCATCGACAAAGTATTGATGCAAAATAGCCCAGCTACCCTAAATACTTTTGGGGCGCTGTTGATTGCGATGGCGATCGTGGAAGCAATTTTGACGGCACTGCGGACTAATTTGTTTGTGGATACCACTAATCGTATTGATCTATCTTTGGGTTCCGAGATTATCGATCACCTGCTGCGGCTACCTCTGAGCTACTACGAAAAACGCCCTGTAGGGGAGCTAGCCACGCGGATTAACGAGCTAGAAAATATCCGCCAGTTCCTCACCGGAACAGCTTTAACAGTGGTACTAGATGCCATTTTCTCGGTGGTCTATATTGTGGTGATGCTGTACTACAGTCCGCTGTTGACTCTAGTAGCGTTGGCTACACTGCCTGCTTTTGCCCTATTGACCTGGATTGTGTCGCCGATCGTCCGCAAACAACTGCGAGTGAAAGCCGAACGAAATGCCGAAACCCAGTCTTACTTAGTAGAAGTAGTGGGCGGTATCCAAACTATCAAAGCCCAAAATATTGAGCTGCGCACCCGTTGGCAGTGGCAACAGCGCTATGCCCGTTATGTGAGTGCTGGCTTTAAGACTGCGACCACTTCCACCAATGCAGGGGCGATTAGCGGATTTTTAAACAAGTTCTCTAGCCTATTGTTACTGTGGGTCGGAGCTTATTTGGTGTTAGATAATAAGTTGACTCTTGGTCAGCTCATTGCCTTCCGGATTATTGCAGGCTATACTACTCAGCCCTTGTTGCGTTTGGTACAGCTCTGGCAGAGTTTCCAAGAAACTGCTCTGTCTCTGGAACGCCTGGGTGACATTATTGATACGCCCCAGGAAGTCACCGAAGAAGACCTAAATAATATTCCATTGCCTTCGGTAGAAGGCGCAGTGAAGTTTGAAAACCTGAATTTCAGCTTCCCTGGCAGCCCCGCCTTGCAGCTCAATAATGTGAACTTGGCTTTTGAACCAGGTCAGTTTGTGGGCATTGTGGGTGTAAGTGGTTCTGGTAAAAGTACGCTCATGATACTTGTGCCTCGACTTTTTGCGCCTTTGTGCGGTTGGTTTTTTTTCGTGGGGTTTGTTTT
>JANOXZ010000003.1:0-3141 GCA_031418695.1 Synechococcales cyanobacterium VAR_35_metabat_10 | reverse complement strand
GATCTAATTGGGGCAAGTACTAACTTTTAAAATTAGCAGCAGAACTCAGGTTATTCTAATACTGTCCGATCGATCTATGCTGGAATTATTGAAATGAACGATCTCAAACTATTTGGCTTGCCTGCTCGGCAAGGTCGATGGCTATTTTTACCACTAGGCATTACAGCGATGCTCTGCTTGGGTACGGTTTATTCATGGAGCATTTTTCGCAAGCCGCTGACAGAAGCTTTGCAAAAGCAAGGCATGACAATTGGGGCGACAGAAACTTTACTACCCTTCGCCACATTACTGGTCGTATTTGCCATTTTAATGCCGATCGCGAGTAGATATATCGAACGTTATGGTGCAGCTAAAGTAACCGCCGTCGGGGGTACGATCGTTGGTTTGGGATATTTTTTGTCAAGTTTCGCTACTAGTATTCCGCTATTGATTGTTACCTACGGTTTTATTGCTGGAGCTGGCGTAGGCATTGTCTATGGTGTCCCGATTGCAGTCACCGCAAAATGGTTTCCCGATCGTAAGGGATTAGCTGTAGGTTTAACAGTAGTTGGCTTTGGTCTATCACCATTAATTACCGCACCCCTGGCTGGATTTTTAATTGCTAATTATGGCATCGACAGCACGTTCAGAATTTTAGGTGTGGCTTTTACAGCAATTTTATTGGCGATTGCTACTCAGCTTAGATTTCCGCCAACAGACTGGCAACCCAGTCCTCAGTTTATGCCAAGATCCGTTAGTACCGAGCCAGATCGTTTACTGAGTTCTTCTAGCTTTTTTGCGCTGTGGAGCTGCTATGCAATTGGCACTTTAGCTGGCTTGATGGCAATTGGAATTGCGAGTAATGTTGGTAAAGAAATTATTGGACTTGATGCCAGCATGGCTACTGCCTCGGTATCGATTTTTGCGATCTATAATGGATTGGGTCGGCCACTTTTTGGTTGGTTGACCGATCGAATCAAGCCGAAAAAGGCTGCGATTCTATCTTATGTGATGATCTTAATTGCCTCGATCATCATGCTAAATACTGGCAAAGGCCAGATCGTAAATTATTTCTTTGCCTTTGCTTTACTGTGGTTATCTTTAGGTGGGTGGCTAGCAATTGCTCCCACCGCAACATTATCTATGTTTAATCGGGCGAACTACACTAAAAACTATGGTGTGGTTTTCACGGCTTACGGAGCGGGAGCTTTAGCTGGAACATTAATTGCGGGAAGTGCCAAGGATATTTTTGGCAGCTACACTAATGCTTTTATTCCTACAGCAATTCTGTCTATTGTGGGTATCTTGATTGCTACTTTTGCTCTTAATCCTGATGCTAAAACTCAGCAAGCTTTATCTTAAGTTCAATGAAGTGCCTCATTTGTAATGGCTTTTAGTTACTAGTTTTAGGAATACCCACGCTGCAAGTCAGCATGGGTTTTTTAGGATTAAATTTGGGAATTTACAAATTTTATGACCAGCAAAGTTTTCTTGGTGATGACTGTCTACAATCGCCAGAATTATCTACATCAAGCTCTGGATAGTATTCTTGGCCAGACTTATCCCTATTGGCAGCTAATTATTTGGGATGATGGCTCCACTGATTCTTCTATCGAGATTGCCCGTAAGTATGCCCAGCAAGATCCCCGCATTAAATTCATTGCAGCACCCCACACTGGTAGACAACATGCTTTGAGAAGTGCGATCGCCTCTAATACCAACTACGACTATTTGGCTTGGATCGATAGTGATGACTACATTGCCCCAGAAACTTTGGCCAAAACTGTAGCTGTCCTTGATAAGCATTCCCAAACAGGGATGGTCTATACCAATCATTGGATTGTGGATGAACAGGGAAAGGTCTTAGGTTTAGGTGCCAGATGTCAAATCCCCTATTCTCCAAATCGGTTGTTGATTGATTTTATGACTTTTCATTTCCGCTTGATCCGGCGTGAAATCTATGATTTGGTGGGTGGCATAGATTTGGAGTTTCCCCAAGCTCAAGATTATGATATTTGTCTGAAAATTTCGGAAGTTACCACAATTGCTCATCTTCAGCAACCACTTTATTACTATCGCACTCACCCGGATACTATTTCTCAAGCCCAGAGATCAAAACAAGTAGAGCGATCGAGCACGGCAATCCGCAATGCTCTAGTCCGGCGAGGCCTGGCCGATCGCTATCGCTTAGATGTTATTGATGGCGATCAATTTCAAATAGTCCGCAACGAACCATCTTGGCCTGATGCTGACTAGGCGTAACATTATTCCCTCTGAATCCTTTTGGTCAAATGAAGTAAAATATGGGTTATACAGACACCTGACAGATTTATGATGGCAGCTGAGCACAGACGGTTAAAATCAGTTTTAATCAAGATTATTTTAGAGGGTGTCAATTATGAAACGGCAAATTCCGTTGTCTCTCTTCGAGGAAAGGCTTTAAAGCCCAAAACAATATGCTCTTTAGGAATACCGGCCTTAACTAAATCATAGGCTACACCCTCCTCTGTACCGTCCTGCTGAATCCAGACTTTGCCATCAATAATATCAATGTGAATAATGGCACCATAAATCCGACGATTGTTTTGCCAGCCGGTTTCAACTACCAAGAAGTGTTTTTTATCTCGATCGAACACCTGCTCTTTCCGGATTTCAGGTTCAGAATCACCAATATATTCAACATATTTTTGCAGAACAGATTCAATGATGTTTTGATATTTTAGGTCATCCATTGTACAATTTCCTCTTTTTCAGCTTAATCAGCAGGAGCCTCACACCTACCCGCTTCGGGAGGTATTGAGATGAATGCGTGCGAGTTGAGGATTCTAGCGCCTACAAGATACAAAGGCACAGCCAGTAGGCGATAGGCGCTGGATGAGGAAACGAGCAAACCCATTGGCTACGCAGGCTTATCTTGCTCTTCGATGTATTTACGCAATGTCGTTACAGTCACCCCACCGCAAGATGCTACGAAATACGAACCGTTCCACAGCACATCTTTTTTGTATATTGCGTCAAGCTTCTCACCGTACTCTTGGCGTATTCGCCGCGAAGATACCGACTTGAGATTGTTCACCAATTTGTTCAAGGCGATATCTGGGAAATACTGAAATAGAAGGTGTATGTGATCTTCTTCACCATTAAATTCTATTAGCTTACAAT
>JANOXZ010000002.1:0-5941 GCA_031418695.1 Synechococcales cyanobacterium VAR_35_metabat_10 | reverse complement strand
TCTGAGCAAATTGAATTGATTGAAAAGTGGGGCTTGCAGCCTTCGATCGTCAGTCTAGAACAAGCTCAGTGCTTCCAAGCACATTTAATGAAGCCGATCGATATCCACCTAAAAGTAGATACCGGTATGTCTCGCCTGGGTATTCCTTGGCAGAAAGCGGCAGATTGCTGTCAAATAATCCGTCAATTTCCTAAGCTGCAAATTGCCAGCATCTATTCCCACTTGGCCACTCCTGATGAACCAGATCCGACCATCCTAGAGCTGCAAGAGCAGCGTTTTACTACGGTGGTTGCTGAAATCAAACCCTTGTTTCTGCGGCTTCCTTTGCTCCACATCGCCAATTCCGCTGGCCTAATGGTTGGTCAGCATTTGCATCATGACTTAGTACGACCAGGATTGGCTTTGTATGGTCTATGTCCTGCTCCCCATTTAGGCAATCAGCTAGGTCTTCAGCCAGTAATGAGTGTCAAAGCTCGTGTCACCCAAGTCAAAACCATTAGTGCCGGGACTGGGGTGAGCTATGGTCATCGCTTTGTCGCCCAACGAGATACCACGATCGCTGTCGTAGGTATTGGCTATGCCGATGGTGTGCCGCGTCGCTTATCTGGACAGCTTGAATTATTACTCCACGGTCAGCGAGTGCGCCAAATCGGTAATATCACCATGGATCAAATCATGCTAGATATCACCGATCTATCCACCGATTCAGCTAGGGTAAAGGTCAATGATGTGGCTACGCTTTTAGGTGAAGCCGATAACCAAAAGATTACTGCCGATGACTGGGCTAATTTGTTGGGCACTATTTCTTGGGAAATTCTTTGCTGGTTTAAACACCGACTACCTAGGGTTGTGGTTTAGTAGAGTACTTTGTGCTAGCTAATTTCCTGATAGCCAGATAAAATCAAATTCTGAGTGCAACGCAAGGTGTGTGATGAAAGAACTTTCAGATATCTCTGGTGCGCTAGAGAGTAAGGAAGAAGCTAAGCCCGGTGTCTATCGTAGCCGTCTGTTTGGATTTATCCATCGTCAAGCCTATCGCTTGCGCGAAGGAGTCGGTTTAGGTTTTCGCCAAGTTAAGGTGTCAGTGCAATGGACTGGCCAAATTTTTCTGTCGCCGCTGCGTTGGTTCGATCGATTTAAACAAGATCACAGCCGCCAAATGGCTGCCAAAGAAAAACTCCAAGAGTTACCTCCCACACTCACCAAGCCGCGCATTGAAGTAGAAATAATTTTGGCTGAGGTGGCCGCAGCGGGCTACGGCGATCTGCAACTGCCAGTGCGGGAAGATTGGTCGGTGGTGGATGCCAAAGATTGGGATACGACATTGTTGCGTGATAGTCAGCTATCCCTCCGGGGTGAAGCGGCACCACCCCAGCCCATTAAGCCAGTGATTCGAGGCTTGGCTTCGCTGTTAGCCGATCGATCTATCGTATTAGTCGATCGATATAACCAAATCTTAGATATCCTATCCCCTAGCCAGCAGTTGCATCTCCAGCGCCAAATTGATCCGGTGTTGGCGCAACAGTGGGTGATCGATCAAGCCAATCAGCCAGAACTGTCTGCGGAAGATTCGGCCTTACTAAACCCGGCTCCTAGCCAGCTATCTTTGCCGCCAGATCCACCTACAGCATGGCAAAAGGTGGGTAATTGGCTCCATTTCTATCGTGAATATCTCTGGATCGATAGTCCAGCTAAGGAACCTGTGGGTCAACTGACAGTTGCTCCACCCAGTGCTTTGATGTTGCCGACTAGGGAGTTTACGGAACCGGTGGCTGAATCTGGTAGCTTGGTGCGCAGTATTAGTGGGGATTTAGTGGTTTCGTCGGTGGTTGATTCATCGATCACCGGAGGTGCAAGCGAAGCTATCGCTAAACGGAAATTTGGGCGAAAGGCTGCTTTGAGTGAGGCGGCTAAACAGGCGCTGCACGATCGATCGCAGGAGTGGGAAATAGAAGGCTCCAATAGTATTGCTCGTCACCAAGCCAATAGTAAAACTGTGTTTACCCCAGAATGGATCGAGACTCCTACTTCAGACTTGGGCTATCATCGATCGATCTTTGTGCAACTAATGGAATGGCTTGATAAATTGATGCTAACTATAGAAAACTGGCTTGTTCGAGTTTTTCAGAGACTATTTCCTAAGAACAATTAGTCGGTTATTTTGCTTTAGTGATTTATTATACAAACTACGAGAAACCCTCATTTGTTTATCTCTTTCGCACGTTTATAATTCTTTGTCAACCTGCCGAACGTGGGGCATGAAATCAAAAACTATGTTCTATGCTTAATTTACATTCTCTTGAGACTTCCCCTAAGCCTCATTATGAATTGACTTTTATATTTACAACGTAGGTACCCTTATGGCAACCATTAAAATTTGCAATCTCCAAGTTGAAATTGAGGATCTGACAACAGCAGAGAGTGAAGAAATCACCGGAGGTGACAATCCTGGCATGGCACCTCCAGGAGCTTATGAAGCCGGTGTATCAGGTTGCCATGGCGCGACAGGAGGAAGTAAGGAGGGCTTTTGGGAATGCATCATGATGCTGTAATTCTTGAGTCGGAATTGTTGATTTTCCATTTGTATCAATAGATTTTCCATGATTGCCTAGTAATAAATTAAGATAACTAGGCGATCTTCCTTAATAATGTTGGCCATAAAATTTATTTAGACTTAAGCTGTCCTCTTCAAAATAGTTTAGGTATCAGCACTAATTAACCAAGCCGCAGCAGGCATTTTCACACCATCTTTTGTCTCGAATATCTTTAATCGCTCCTTTAATTCAGTTTGAACCGCAACCCTGATCTCAGTGGGTAAATCATCAGGCAATTGAGCAATACCCAAAGCCTTAATCAAAAATTTTGCAGCCGACTCAGCATTAGACCCCGTACCACCCACACACAAATTATGCTGCCATGCTGAAACCCTCATATCCTTAAAGCCCGCCATTTGCAGTATCTCCTGCACATATTCGGGCTCATCAAAAGCAAAAGGACTCGGAGCACGCGGCACCGGAGTCGGCAACGGGTAATGTGCATCAATAATATTTCTGACTTCTAGCATCCATAGATTTTGCAGCAGCGGTGCCCAACAAGCAAAAACCATTCGGCCACTGGGCTTCAAAAAGCCATGAAGATGGGCAAAAGCAGCGTGCGGATCGCTAAAAAACATAATGCCAAACCGAGACACCAGGCAATCAGTCTGCGCTAAAGGCAACTCCGCGATAGCCGCATCTCCCAACACAAAACTCAAATTCTCCAAACCTAACATCTGGGCGCGTTTAGTCGCCTCTGCCACTAACACTGGTGAAATATCCAACCCCGTCACCGCACCCGCCGAACCGACTTTTTGAGTGATTAAAATACTCGTAGCCCCAGCCCCACAGCCCACATCAATAATCTGTTCGCCCTGTTGAAAGGCTGCCAGTTCAATCAGCGCTTGACCGATCGGCTGTAACATTTCCTCAAATTGATCGGCATTACTCAGCCACCGTTCACCACTCTGACCTGCCCAAAGATTTTCTGGGCTGACTGTTTCTGGGCTTTTATCCGTCATGATTTTCAGACTCTTTTAGAGAATGATCGCATTGTACCTCTGCCCACAAAACATTGACTCCCCTCTTCAATCCATGTTAAAAAATACGTGATACAGTATATAGAGCAAATTCAAAACCCAAGTTACAACTCAGCTAACTTAGGGCAGAATGAATACATAGAAGCTCCCAGAATTAAAAACCGGCAAAAAAACCGTAATGAACTTCGCTCAAACGCCCAAACAGAATTCCGCAGCATTATTACTGCTTAGCCAGGTGATAGGAGAATCCTTCGATCGCTCATTCTCTGTCACCTAAAACTCATCTCACCATCATCCGATGCAGGCGATCCTTAATGTAAAAAAGGGTCGCCTTTTTAGATCTAGAGCACCCCACCCCAACCTTTATCACCCCCCAAACCATGAACTCATCTCCAGGCAGCGACAAAATCCTAATCTTCGACACCACCTTACGCGACGGAGAACAATCCCCCGGAGCCAAACTAAACGTCGAAGAAAAACTGCGGATCGCCAAACAATTAGCCAAATTAAAAGTAGACATCATCGAAGCAGGCTTTCCCTTCTCCAGCAAAGGCGACTTCGAAGCTGTCCAACAAATCGCTACCCAAGTCGGTACCATCGACGGCCCCAAAATCTGCGGTCTTGCCCGCGCCAGTGCCAAAGACATCAAAGCTGCCGCCGATGCCCTAGCTCCCGCTGCCCACAAACGCATTCACACTTTCTTAGCTACCTCCGACATTCACATGGAGTTCAAGCTAAAAAAGACCCGCGCCGAAGTCCTAGACATCACCAGCGAAATGGTCGCCTATGCCCGCTCCCTAGTCGATGACATCGAATTCTCCCCCGAAGATGCCTGTCGATCGGAGCCAGCATTCCTATATCAAGTCTTAGAAAGAGCGATCGCCGCCGGAGCCACCACCGTCAACATTCCCGACACCGTTGGCTACACCACCCCGGCTGAATACGGCGCATTGATCAAAGGCATCAAAGAAAACGTGCCAAACATCGATCGAGCAATCATCTCCGTCCATGGCCACAACGACCTGGGCTTAGCCGTAGCCAACTTTCTTGAAGCAGTCAAAAACGGCGCACGCCAATTAGAATGCACCATCAACGGCATCGGCGAACGGGCTGGCAACGCCGCCTTAGAAGAATTAGTCATGGCACTTCACGTCCGTCGCCAATACTTCAACCCCTTCTTGGGCAAACCAGCAGACTCCACCGAACCACTAACTAATATAGATACCCGCCAAATTCGCAAGACCTCCCAACTAGTCTCCGAATGCACCGGCATGATCGTCCAACCAAACAAAGCGATTGTCGGAGCCAACGCCTTCGCCCACGAATCTGGTATTCACCAAGACGGCATGTTGAAAAACCGCCTAACTTACGAAATCATGGATGCCCAACTAGTTGGCGTAGCCGAAAACTCGATCGTCCTAGGCAAACTCTCTGGCCGCAACGCCTTCCGCACTCGTTTAATAGAACTAGGCTTCGACCTATCTGATAACGACTTAAACAAAGCCTTCCTGCGCTTCAAAGATGTCGCCGATCAAAAGAAGAGCATTACTGATCGAGATTTAGAAGCGATCGTCGATGACGTAACTAATCTAGTCCCCGAAACCTTCAAACTCAAGTTCGTCCAATATGTCTCCGGCACCCAGGCTCCCAGCGGAGAATTTGGCCTAACCCCCAGTGCCACAGTAGTTCTAGAGAAAGAAGGCCAATCCGAGATGATCAAAGAAACCGCCGATGGTGACGGCCCGATCGATGCCATCTATAACGCCATCCAACGCGCCGTTCAAATAGAATCCCCTGTTCTGAAAGAGTTCTCCATTGCGGCGATCGGCGAAGGCCACGACGATCAAGGTATCGCCCATGTCACATTGGAATACGCCGGACGCAAATATCGCGGACGCGGTTTAGACACCGATATTGTCATCGCAGGTACCCGCGCCTACCTCAATGCCATCAACCGCATCCACATGACCTTCAACAAAATCGAAGAAGAATCTGAATTAATCTCTGGCAGACTCTGATAATCAATCATCCCTAGCCCTCTTTTAGGGATGATCGACGCAGAAACTTAGATATTCAGTAAAAAGAAAGCTTTCAAACCCCATGTTTTAAAGGAAAAGGGACTCAAAAAAATAAAAAAGAAGAAAAGAGTTGACAGATTCTAAGAGTTAACGTATGCTTGATAAGCGGCGAAAACAAACCGGCCTAAACGAAGACCTGAAAGGGTTGAGGGAAGCCAATTTTGCAGCCAAAGAACCTAGAAAAAAGAATAGTCTGAAAGACAGAAACGAAACCAAACTCGTCAAATAAATAGTTACCGTGTGTAAATTTATTTACAGATAGGATAACACAAAAAAGAAAGAAGAATAG
>JANOXZ010000001.1:0-3450 GCA_031418695.1 Synechococcales cyanobacterium VAR_35_metabat_10 | reverse complement strand
GTAAAGCGCTCTACTGCACTAGCCGGGATTTTGCCTGTGGTTTTTTCGGCTACATAATCTGGCAGATAACTATGGCTGTAAGCAAACACTGAATCTCGAGCAAACTCTGTCTCATGAACTGGCGTGGGCACCCCCTTGACTACTATATAATGAATACTGTCTTTGGTAAATCTACCACCATCAAAAAAGGCTGGCAGCAGGAAATGAGCATCAAAGTTGCCCAGCTCAGCGGCGATCGCATCAGTTTCGATCGGGTAGTGACCCCGTAAGGTAGAGTCCGATCGACTAACTAGCAAAAAATTCTTGATGTTAGCTTCAGCTAGCGCTTGTTTGAGGTTGCAGCAGACTTCGCGGGTTCGACCAGCGGCATCGTTAGCAGTCAAAGCCCGAGTATTGGTCAACACAAAAAAGATATCCACAGCGTCTTGCAGGGCTGCCACCAAAGTCGGCACATCCCATTGAGTCAGCAACAAACAGCTATGTACTGTTTGGGATCCGGTCGGATCGTCATCGAGAACAATGATTTTGGGTCGGTTGCTGACTGCCATGATATATCTAAGGATTTTTGGGGCTTAAATAGCATAGCCTCCCAAGGGGAGCAAAGGTAATCATTGCTCAAAAGTCCGACTTTTGATCATAGGATTTGTTATCTTCGTCGATTGCCCTAACTTTACCGATTGGTGAAGTCGCTGAATCAGTTAGAATTGCCCACAAGGGAATTCTAACCCAACGTAGATTGCAGTATTTCTTGGGATAATTCACGCTATGCTCAAATTTTCTCGGCTAATCGCCTCCAAATGGTTAAGACTTGGTCTGATTACAATTATCTTAACAATATCGATCGCCCCAGTCTGGTCACGCTCATTACCACCGAAATTTCAACGCAACACCATTTTGATGATTGGCGATGGTATGGGCTGGAACTTAGCCCGTACAGCAGCGATCCAGAATGCTATTAAGCAGGGAAAACCCGGTAAAACTCTTCAGGATTTTTATGTGCAAGGACGGGGCAGCGGTTTAAACATGCAAACCCTCAAAGGCTATGCCCTTAGCACCACCTACGGCACCACGATCGCTGATGAGAAAGGTAAATATAGCGGTAACAACAGTGCTTTAGATGACTCTCAAAAGCTTACAGGTGCGAGTGTAGTACGTCCTAATTTTAAGTTTGACCCCCGCAGCAATTTAGTGGGTTACGATCCAGTACGCGGTGGTGCCAATCCTTGGACAGCAGGCAACGATCAAGAATACATTAAAGCCAGCTATCCTGACTCGGCCAACACTGCTACCACTCTGTATACCGGAGTTAAAAGCTACAACAACGCGATCGGCGTAGATATTTATGAGCGTCCTTTAACTTCTATTTTAAAAACTGCGGCTAGTTTAGGTAAATCCACCGGCTTAGTTACTTCGGTGCCGATCGATCACGCCACCCCCGGAGCCGCTGCCGCTAACGTCAATCGCCGCACTAAATATGACCAAAATGCTAAAGATGCCACGCCTTTAGATAATATTTTGCAGCAGGAACTGCGCATTTATCAACCAACGGTGTTACTTGGTGGAGGGCATCCTCTCTCTAACGTCAAAAACCCCTTACCTACTGGCGTTGAACCAGACCACACCTACATTAGCGAAACTACCTATCGAGAACTTAGTACTCGTCCCGATAACAATATCTACAAATATACTTTTCGGGAACGTGGTGCTAATGCCGCCCAAGTATTGGCAAAAACCGCCGCTAAATTAGATCCAAATCGGGGACAAAGATTACTAGGGGTTTACGGCGCGCGGGGACAAAATGGCAATTTGCCCGTGAGTTCGGCCAATGGTGACTATAGTACAACGGGTTTAGATCTGTTCAAAGTCCATGGCACCAGAGGTTTACGGCCCGATATTGATCGACCAGTCAGCCCCAACGAAACCACTGCCCAGTTTATTCAGCGGGAACGAAACGAAAACCCGACACTCAATGATTTAACCAAGGCCGCTTTAACTGTATTGGGCAAAGATCCTGATGGTTTTTGGTTAATGATTGAAGGCGGTGATGTAGATTGGGCTGGCCATGACAACAATATGGACAATTTAATTGGAGCAGTGCTGGATTTCGATCGATCGGTAGGCACCGTAATTCAATGGATCAACAAACATGGTGGCTGGGAGCGCAATCAGCTCATTGTGACCGCAGATCACGATCACTATTTAACTTTAAATAATAATTTCCCGAGTTTACTTCGCCAGCAAGGTGCCGAGAAACTCACTGAACTTGACACGGCCCAAGAGGCTGGACATTATTGGGGTTCTCAACCAGTGGTCTCAAAAGATGCTGCTGGTAAAGAGTTGCCAGAAACCGGCAAGTATGGCTGGGGCAACCATAGTAATCGCCCAGTGCCAGTCTATTACCAGGGGTTTGCTTCTGATGTATTGACTAAATCGATCGGGCAGGGGTTTCAACTATATGGACACAATATTCCGGGGCTTACTGGTTTAACCGATCAGGTGCATATTTACCGCACTCAATTGGCCGCCGTACAGACTGGTCGTTAAATGGGAACTAATCTAACCAAAATCAAGGCAATTATGGCTGGGATAGTTTGGGATATGATGGCTATAGGTCTTAGCTTGTATGGTTTATCGGGAGAATCGCTACCCACCGTGAGAGTTACACTGCCATAAATTCCGGCGATCGCAATAAAACTCAAAAAGAACGTCCAAATCTCAATAGAATTTGCTGGAGACAACCACCCCCACAGCATTCCTGCGGCCAAAAAGCCATTATATAATCCCTGATTACTGGCCATCACCTTAGCAATTTGGCCGTCACTAAAATTATTAAAACGCATCCGCATTTTATCCCATTGAAACATTTGCTTAGTCAAAAAGAAAAAATGGATTAAGCCCACAAAGCCAATCAAAATAGGTATTAAAGTTTTCATATTACAAAAAATTTATTGTTCTTCTGAGTTTCGCATAAAATCTAGTATTTCAGCATGAGTAGGTTGAGCATCGATCGCCCCCGGTTTGAAGGTAGTCAAAGCTCCTGCTGCGGCTGCATAACGCACTGTCTCTGCCGCCGACTGCCCCGCCCCTAACTGATGCAACAAACCCGCCACAAAAGCATCCCCAGCACCTGTAGTATCCACGGCAGCTATCTGGAAAGCTTGCTGCTCACCCTGGGTACTATGCAACCAATATTTACAAACATTGCCCCCATCAGTAATCACAATCCCCTGCACCTGAGGCAGATGCTTACAGAGCTTCAGCGGCACCGTATCTCCATAGAGCAACTCGGCCTCTTCTTTAGCAAACTTAATATAATCGGCCTTCACCAACAACTGACGGATAGGAGCCAAAGCCGTCACTGGATCTGACCAAAAACTTGGTCGCCAATTGACATCTACCAAAATCTTTATTCCCTGAGCCTTGGCCAACTCCACTGCCCGCCAAGTACTA